>JAYZLU010000001.1:0-4261 GCA_036153975.1 Thermoplasmatota archaeon
CCCGAGGTGATGTGCGCCGAGTTCAAGGCCCGTCGAGACCTGATATGCGAGCGCCTCAATGCCATGCCCGGAGTCTCCTGCCACGTCCCAACCGGAGCATTCTACGTTTTCCCCAAGGTCGAGGTCCCAGGATTGACTAGCGAGGAAATCGCCATGAAACTGCTAGAGGGGGGTGTCCTCTGCTCCCCAGGTACCGCGTTCGGTGAT
This sequence comes from Thermoplasmatota archaeon, assembly GCA_036153975.1. Classification (GTDB taxonomy): domain Archaea; phylum Thermoplasmatota; class Poseidoniia; order Poseidoniales; family Thalassarchaeaceae; genus UBA36. The sequence goes on from JAYZLU010000001.1 coordinate 208, forward strand.
GCCGGCGAGGGCCACCTAAGATTCGCATATACCATCGGTCGCGAGGACATCTCACTGGGCATGGACAGGGTCGAGAAAGTGTTGGGGGAACTAAGGGGCTGATTCATGATCCAATTCTTTGCCAGCGCCATAGTTGGTCTGGGTTGCTTCGCAATTTCGTTCTGGGTCCCGAAGTCTGGGATAATCGCGCTTACGAGCCTCCATACCGGTGCTATCCTGCTCTTGACTTCCGGTGCCGCCCTGCACTTGATCGGTCCGAATCCCATCGCCTTCGGCCTCTTCCTAGGATCAGGGTGGTCGTTGTTGAACCAGTTGGTAGACGAGGCCTTTTCCGAACAGGGCTCGTTCAGTCATCATCAAACAGGCTGAACGGCAGGTCGATCATCCTGCTACTTTCTCCCTTCTCTCTGGCTTCGGCCTCATCCCCCTCTTGGTCGTCATCTCCCACTCTCGCATGTCCGTCCGAGATCTCCGGAATGCCCTCCAACGTGGATGCGTCCTTCCCACCCGACGCCTCGAGCTGCATGCCCCTTAGGGACTCCAGGCCCTCCTCCTGACCCATCATCCATTCCGGCATGGACTTGGATCCCCCCAATACGGAAATCGTGGTGAAAGTCGCCATCGGAAGAACTGAAATTGCCACTATGTAATCGAGGATTGCGGTTTCGGGGACCTCGGCTTCGGGTGCAACGGCCTGGAGGATGATCTTCTCCAGTTGCATCTCGTGCCACTGGGAGTAATCCACGTTCAGCCATGAAAGGGTAACCATGAGTACGATTCTGGCTACAATCCAATAGAGGAATATTGGCAGTACCCACGACAATTTAGACACACGCCAAATCACATTCCTGAACATTGCCGCGATACCCACCAAATGCCATGAGATTGCGGGGTGGACCCTAACTGCAATCCACAGTGCGATGATGTAGCCTGCCATGCCGAGCTCGAAGGCAGTGTTCGGCTTGATCATCGTCTCGGGAACTCCCTCTATGATTGCCAGAGGCACAGCGATGAGTATGGCCTGCATGGGCACGGCGAGCAGCTGGAGGCCACCGTGAATGGCCATGAGGTCGTGTTCCCCTGCCTTGCTCTTGTGGTGTACCAGCCTTGCCATCTTCCCGTAGGGACTGGCGAACAGGGAGAGTCTGGCCCTGTCTACCAGCTCCGGGTCGTTCCTCATCCTACTCAGTCCAAGGAACGGCAGAAATCCTCCTTGGTTGGAGACGAAGAATGGCCTGTATCCACCTATAACTAGGGCTAGGGCGATCGAGATCAAGCCATAAGACAGTCCGGCGATGAGGATCCAGTGAAACAGCCCAGTCCGAATCCCGATGGTCGCATTCTGGTAATCTATGTCCGGGAGGTAGGTCAAGGCGAACAGGATGATGGGGACTAGAGTGACTTGGCCCACAACTATGGACGCAAGCAGCAACCTCTTCAGAAGGATTGCCCGGTTAACCATGTTAGCACGCCTCACCATGGAACCATAAGCCCTTCATTGGGGGGTGGTGCGGATTCCGCAGTTATCTCGTGCATCTTCGCAGGCCGTCCCCCCTCCAGACACCGCCGAACTTCACTCCCATACCTTCTTACACGGAAGATTTTCGCAATTTGATATCCATGAGAACCGCCTCTGCATTCTCACTCGTCTCGCTGCTCCTCATGGTGAGTCTATCTCATCTCGCCCTCGTTGTTCCCGTTGAAGAAGGAAGAGTCTACGCAGTTGCCCCGAAGAGCAACCCTGTGGATTTCGAGGTCACTGGAATCGAGCTCGGGAACAGCACTCTGTCAGCGAGGCAATGGACACAACCTGACTCGAGCACAATCGAGTACATGACCAAGGGCGAGATAATTCAGATTAACGTGACCTTCAATCAGGGTGGCGTCGATCCCTCCCCTATTACCGCTGACGCCACTCTCGAGATCTGGCACCCCATTGGCATTGTGATCAAAGAATGGAATTTCAACATCACCCTCTCTGCCGGCCAGTCCGTGAGGGAGATCTTCATCTGGAACCCGTCTGCAGCCCACAGCTCGCTGAATGATGACGGTTGGTTGAGTGGGGGCGTGACCATCAGAGGGACCGTTGATGCTGGAATTGGGATAGACGGAGACGACTCGAACGACCTCTTAGAGCGCGATGTACCTATCGCCCTGTGGTTCGATGCCATGGAGAACGGCTTCTGTGACGACGAGGGCTTCGAGGGCAAGTTCTGCACGAACAACCCGGTGGGCTTTGGGAGGCCTACTTGGTACGCGGCGGGATACGAACTCGACGGGTATGCCGCGGATAACGACTTCCCGACAGGGACATGGAGGATGGAGAACACCTCTAGCGAGACCGGGGAATGGCACTGGAAGGTCTCGGGAGCCAATGACAACTACGCCTCGAACCGCTTCGATAGGCTCCGTTGGGCTTGGCAGAGGTACAACAGTCAGGACGGCTGCGCGGATGGGGTCTGGGGAAACGGATACAGCCACGGCCTTGGCTATGGCGAGTACGACTCCACCGTGTCCTCGATCCACGGCTCCAACCTCTGCTTGGTCAAGCTCCAGAGCCCACTGTTGTACTCTATACAGATCGCAACCGATGCTTGGGGCGAGATGGCTGCCGGTGACACGATAATGCTGGAGACAAACTCTGGACAGAGCCTGGAGTACCTCAACTACACCGCCCAGAACTTGTCTACGACGGAGGGAGACTGGACCCGGTTGGTCTGGAACGCCACCGGCCTCCACCAAGCAGAGGGATTCTCCCTGTCCTTCCTCTTCCAATCCGACTCCTCCTTTGCGAACGAGGGCATTCACCTCGATTCCTTCATTGTATTCGCAATAGAGCGCTACCCTGAATACACCCTCGATGCCCAGTGCACCTTTCCTGACAGCAGCACTCCTGAACATGGCGACACCAAGATCTACGATCCCGACTCGGAGGGTGGCAACACCGTCCTAGTCGAGGCCGCCGACCCTAATCCGCCCTCTATCCACTGCCACATTTTCAACAGGGGCTACATCGACATCACCCTGTGGTTCTACACCGAGGTCTCCAACAGGTCCTGGATGTTCGGCTACCCGCTTCGAATCGACTCTAACAACCTCATCGATCACGACAATTTCGTCAAGTCCAACATCATCAGGGCTAGAACTCACACCGATACTTGGTTCAATCTCTCCATTCCCGATGGGGCTGATGTCCAGGATCTGGTGTGGTATGCGTGGATAAACGACGGAGTCCTCAACAACACGAACAAGTACGAGATCATCCTCCCTGTAAGTGTAAAATCGACCTATAGGATGACACTCAAGCAGGAGACTCTGGCCAACCCCGCTGCGTCAATCCTACCAGGGGGCAAGGCGAACATCACCATGGACCTGAAGAACACCGGGAACCAATACTCTTCTTGGAACTTGGGCGGCTTGTTCTCCGATAACCGCTTCACCTCCGAGCACATCAAGTGGTACGAGGTTGGGGGGGGCGAGATCACCATTCTGAACCTGACCCCAGTGGAGGAGATTTCCCTGAACGCCGAAGTCACAATACCCTCGGGCATGGATCCTGGGATATATTCTCTCCAACTATTGGTCAACCCGCGTCTTCCGAACACCTACCAAGCCTCTTCGTTATTGCGAATCGAGGTCCCCGTGTACCACGACCTAGCGATCGCTCCCGTCAAGAACGCCATGCTCGCGCCCGCGAACGGTGAGCAGAACAACATTCAGGTCTTCCTCTTCAACTACGGCAATACGGAGGAGACCTTCGACATCAGAATCGACACTGACAACTGGCGCTTGCTCGCCGACGTCAGCTCCCATACGGTGACTATGGGGGCCAACGGGGGACAGACTACCGTCTCGTTGCTACTCCCGATGCCCAAGGGGGTGGCGAACGGCACATACAGGGTCACCATTGTCGCCACCAGCCAGTCCGATCAGACATACCAGTCTACGGCTAACTTCTACCTGACTGTTCCCGTGACCAACCTAGTGGAAGTGGAGGATCGGGACCTGTCCGAAGAGGTCTTCGCTGCTGGAACTGACGCTAGGACCCTGAAGT
>JAYZLU010000002.1:0-9097 GCA_036153975.1 Thermoplasmatota archaeon
ATTAGGTGGTCTCTAAGCCTAGTAATCGGGTCACCGCCCGGCCACTTCGTGTGCTCATCATCGGAGCGGTAGCGACTCGGGTCGTCACTGCTGCTGTGAGCGCCAGAACGATAGGTCAGGACCTCGATGTGAGTCGCTCCCGCGCCGGCCGCGGCGCGCTCGCGCGCCCATTTGGTGACCGCGTAGAGTGCGAGGAAGTCGTTGCCATCCACCCTTATTGATGCCAGCCCATAGGGCAGCCCTCTGGAGGCGAACTCGTCACCTCCGGTGGCGAAGTTAGCGTGAGTAGAGATCGCCCACTGGTTGTTGACTACATTGAGTATCACAGGGGCGTTGTAGATGCTGGCGAAGTTCAGTGCGTAGTGATAATCGCCTTCGGCACTCGCGCCGTCCCCTATCCATGTGATAGTGACCTCATCTAGCCCCTTGTACTGGGATGCCATTGCGACCCCCACCGCCTGGCTGAACTGGGTTCCGACGGGGCTCGATACTGAGATGAACCGACCTTCCCTGTAGGAGTAGTGTACTGGCATCTGTCGCCCCTTAATGTTGTCCTCGATGTTGCCTATACAGTGGCAGATCATGCTAACCATGTCACGCCCGCGGACGAACTGGGCCCCCGGCTGCCTGTAGGTGGGAAAGATCCAGTCCTGCGTCTCGAGCGCCATCGTCTGGGCAATCGCGACGCACTCCTCGCCGAACGAGCGCATGTAGAACGAGAGCTTGCCCGTTCTTTGCATCTTCATCATACGATCGTCGAATACTCGGAGTCGGACCATGTGCTCCAGCCCCTCGCGCAACTCGTCTGCGCTGAGCAGTGGATCCCAATCTCCTGACGCAATGCCGTCATCATCCAGCACCCTGACCAGCCCATGTGCGTGCTCGATCGTGTCATCCGCGCTGCACTTCTTCGGGTCGGGTCGCTTTAGGTCCCCGGGCTTCCATGGCCAACTCTCGAAGTTCGCTTTGTCTCCCGGTCTATGTGGGGCGGTCGGAATTCTCAGAGTCGACCCCTTCTTCTTTTCTGCCATGCTCGTAACACCCCAATTTCACGACATTTGGCTTTGGGCCTTCACTTGGAAATCACTCCCGATGAGGTGGCTGACTGCTGATCCCGTGGACTCTCTCGTCACTACCGGCTCGCCCCCCACGGCCTCTTCCCAGAGCAGGCCTGCCCTGTAACTAGATCTCACCAACGGCCCGCTCGCCACAGCTCTGAATCCCAGATTGCGGGCCATTCGGTCCCAGTCTGCGAACTTCCCTGGTTCGGGGAACCTGTCGACTGTGAGGTGCTTGTAGCTGGGCTGGAGGTACTGCCCTAGGGTAATCATGTCAACTCCCGCTCCTCGTAATCGCTGCATCGCCTCGACTACCTCCTCGTCAGACTCCCCTAGGCCAACCATGATACTGGTCTTGATTAGGAGGTCCGGGCGCAGCCTCTTCGCCTCAGTGAGGACCTGTAGTGACCGGTCAAAAGAGGCCCTAGGGTCACGAACCACGCTATCGAGTCGCGGCACGCACTCTACGTTGTGTGCGAAGACGCGCAGCGGCAGGGCCTCGAGCAACGTGGCTAAGGCCTCGAGGTTACCATCGAGGTCCGAGCAGAGGAGTTCGAGCCCGACCCCCGGCGAGTGCTCATAGACGGCGTTAATGCAGTTTCGGTAGTGACCTGCCCCTCCGTCGGCCAGGTCGTCGCGGTTGACCACTGTAATCACGGCGTGGCTAAGTCCCATCCTCCCAATCGCTTCTGCCAGCTCTGCCGGTTCGTCGGCATCGAGTGGAGGGGGGATCTTGTCGGTGCCAACGGCGCAGAACCTGCAGCCCCTCGTGCAGACCTCGCCTGCGATCATGAAAGTAGCCGTGCCCCTTCCCCAGCAGTCGTGGACGTTCGGGCACATGGCCTCCTCGCACACGGTGTGAAGACCGTGTTCGTGGACGTTGGACTTAGTCTCGTTGTAGCGAATTTGGGCTATTCCTGTCGGCAAGGAGGTCCTGAACCAGCTTGGGAGCCTCCTTCTCATCGCCTTGCGACGCTCTCGCGAACTCCCTCTGGATGCTCCGCCACAGCCACCATGGAGCATATCTCCAGCATCAATGGTCGGCAGTCGCCTGTCCATCGGGATTGACGGATGGAGGCTCGACATTAATCGTTCTCATGGGCAGCAGTTCCCCAAGCGAGCCGTGCAATCGGTAAAATGCAAGCCGTTCTCCCGCGTTGCATGGGCGGCGGCACCATCCTAGTCACTGGCGGCGCCAAGCGCATCGGGCGAGCTATCTGCATCCAACTGGCCAACGACGGCTTCGCTATTGCCGTTCACCATCGCAATTCTGCATCGGAGGCTTCGGACCTCGCCCATGCAATCGTATCCATGGGGGGCAGTGCGACAACAGTACAGTGCGACCTGTCAGATCCAGTAGCAACCTCGACACTGATTGACGAGGCCTCTGGGGCACTGGGACCCGTCTTCGGACTGGTAAACAACGCCTCGATGTTTGTGTATGACGACATCGCAACCTTCGATGAGACTTCTTGGGATGCTCACATGGCCGTCAACGCGAGGGCTCCGATGATGTTGATCAGATCGCTCTGCCAGAGACTTGGTGGGGATGGGCATGCATCCGTGGTAAACATCCTTGACCAGAAGGTTGCAGCCCCAAATCCCGACCACCTCTCCTACACGGCATCCAGATATGCAATGCTGGGCCTCACTGAAGCCCTCGCAAGGGGCCTTGCACCCTCTGTTCGCATCAACGCGGTTGCCCCCGGTCACACGCTTCCCAGCCCCAAGCAGTCCGCCTCTGGATTTGCCAGAGCTCAGTCCGAGGCGCCTCTGGGGTACGGGCCAGGGCCGGAGGACATCGCAGGTGCGGTGTCTTACTTGATGGGGGCTAGCTCCGTCACCGGTCAGGTGATTTACGTTGACTCGGGGGAGCGGTTCCTCATGAGGCCGAGAGACGTCATCTTCGAGACGGAGGGAGAGTCCTGACCGAGCTGGTGGACGCGCTGGCGTCAGTGCTCACCAAGTCCTCCGAGGATGTCACCGTAATCTTTCTTGAAGATGCGGTTCGAGAGATCGAGGTGGGGATTCATGATTTTGAGCAGGATGCTACCCAACCGGTCAGGTTCGACATACACGCCATTCAGTCTGGGTCACAGAGGCCTGCAGAAGAGGATATCAATCAGGTCCTGGACTACGAGTTCCTCCAGACCGCTTTGGATTCCGTTATCGCAAGGGGTAGGTTCGGGCTGCTGGAGAGTCTGGCCTCCGAGTTGCTTGACGAGCTGTTGACACCCACTCTGGTCGTGGCAGCCTCAGTCAAGATTACCAAGCTGGAAATCCCCCACTTCGAGGGCGAGCTAGGCTGCTCGGTTACTCGTCTCAAGTGACCCGTTCTGATTATTGGTGCAGGGGGAGGGATTCGAACCCACGAAGCGCTATGCACCGGAGCTTAAGTCCGGCCCCTTTGACCAGCTCGGGTACCCCTGCGTGCCTCCAACCGAGCCGCTTGCTTTCAATCGAGCGGAAACCAACCATGCAAGAACCGATGCATTGCATGCTCTAACCTCCCGAACGCTTTAACATCCCGAATGCGGCGGGCAATCGTGCGAATTCGCTCAAGATTGGAGTCTCGCGGTCGAGCCCACCACGTCGCCTTTTCCCTTGTAATCCTCATGCTCCTGCCAGTCGGCCTGACGGGAGGCTCCGACGACAGCCTCGACCCACTCCCCTCGAGGACCGACTCAAGCCCCCCAGATGCTAACTTCTACACCTTGTACTTCGCTAGCGGGAACGGTACGGGGATGGACGGCCTGATTACCACCAAGGTACCAGAAAGCGGAGGTCAGGAAACCGCTAGTGCCCTAGACGCGGATGTCGAGTTCAAATCAAACGAACTCATCTCTTCAATGGAGTTCTTCGGACGTAAGTACCACGCCAACGACTCCTACTACCTTCCAGTCAATCTGTTCCTCAAAGCCACTGGATCTTCGCAGTCCAGTGTCGACTGGACGGTTACTATCCGGTCCTCTGGCGGCTCCGTCGGCAGCTCGACATGGGGCGGCGGGACTGTTTGCGACTCCACCTTTTCCAGCACCTGTGACTTCGACTACGAGTCTTTCGAGGTCAACATAGGGGGCAGCCAGTCATTCACAATCAGCAAGGACGAACGATTTGAAGTCAAGGTGCGTGCGAGCATGAGTGGGTGCGATGACGGGCTCTTCACGAGCTGTACGGCAGAGGTAGCGTGGAACCAGGTTTCGGGCGAGAACAGGTACTCGAACGTGCAGGCCGACGCAAACGCTCTGAGCAACAGCATCATCGTTCTACAGAGGGAAGGTGCGAACCTCCCGGAGGGCCCGGAGTTGGATTGGTACCCCAACGACGTCATAGAGGACAGGGCGATGCAGTTCTCGATCGATGCCAAGAGCGCTTTCGGAAGGTCCGACATAGCGAAGGTCGAACTGCTGATGCGGGACCCGGATGGGAACTACGAGGTCGATCACAGGATTACTGATGACGACGAGGACATCGAGGACTCGAACAATGGTATCTTCGGAACCTATCTTTGGACATACCCAAGCGGCTTGTCTTCCGGAGAGTACTCCGTAGAACTCAGAATCACCGACATCCAGGGCAACCAGGTGGATATTGACCACGAATCAATTACCATGCATCAGTGGGGCGTCTCCATAAACCACAGGTACGGCAGGAACGTGGAGTACTTCGCCCCCGGCCAAACAACCCCAATCCCACTCCAACTGGTCCATAGGGGCGATTCCACCAAGTCGATGAACGTAGAACTCGAGGTCCTGACTAACCTCGGCAGCTCTTGGTTGGTGGAGTTCGATTCTCCAGCAGGGTACGAACTCAACTCGGGCGGCACCATCCTCAATCCAACCGTCACTCTCACTGCTCCCGACGACCTCACCGGGACGGCCAAGAAACTCGAGATTCGCGCGGTCGCCGAAGCTGATGTTGACGGTGTGATGTCGGTCGTGCACCAAGACGTGCTCGTACTCAACATCGAGAAGATCGACGTTTACCAGCCTCCCGTGGTCTCCGTCTGGTCCGAAGACCACAAGATCCCGATTGCCAACTCATCGAGAGCTGACGCAATAGACCCCACAACCCCGAGGTTCGTTGACTACGACGAGTTCAATCCTTTCATCCTCGAGATTTTCAACACTGGGTTCGATGCCGATTCGTTCAGAATAGACATCCTTAAGCGATCCAAGGCCCTTTTCCAACTCCATGACAACACTACCGGTCAGAGGATTCTGGAGGATGAGGGGGACGGCACCTTCCACACGTCGCTGCTGGAGCGTCATGCGACTCAGGTGTTCATCCTCGGCATCAAGCCCAGCCTAGACCGAGAGGACCTGGACATTGGTGAGATTGAGCTCGAGGTCATCAGTGGCGGCAACGCCTCGCTGAATTCAGTGGTGACATTCACCATTCAGAGGACCTTCGGCGTTCGCGCTGAGGTTTCACAGGACTGTGACGGGACCCCAATGGGCCACATGAAGGTATCACTGTGCGCCCCCGGGTCGGACAGGCCGACAGTAGAGTTCAGGGCTAGGATTTCCAACAGCATGACAGAGGACGAATCAGCAACTTGGTGGTTGATCCAGAACCCGTCCTCTATGAAGGAAAACACCGATCGCAATCCAGCGTACGGCCAGTGGGAGTTCCAAATCACCGACGCGGACGGCGAATCGGTTCCTAGGGTCTCGCTCGGACCAGGCGACTTCACCGAGGTCTTCGTCAGCGTTACTCTGACCAATCAAGTCGAAGTCGGTAACCACACCGTTTACCTGAGAATCGTCGAGGACACCGAGGAATCAGATCCGAGGTACTTCGACCTGCCCATGACATTCGAGATCGACGCCGACGACCCCATGCTCGACATTCTCCAAGTTTCTCAGAACACCAAGCTAATTCCTGGCAGGCAATACTCGATCCAGATGAAGGTCAAGAATGAAGGAAACGGTCCCCTCACCGTATTATTGGAGTCGGATGTCGAGGAAAGCGGATGGAGCGTTGAGATTGGAGGGTTGTCCGGCTCCCCGCTCATTGAGATCGGGGCCTTTGAGGAGACTGGCTTCACTATCGAGATATCCGTCCCCGAATCGGCAAACAACGGTGATTCGATCCCAATCTCAATCTCAGCCACGCCGCTCGATACCGAGCAGGGCTTCTCCGAGTCCTATACTGCAACGTTCACCCTCAATGCCGTAATAGAGATTGGTTCCATACCTGACATTCTCCTGAACGAGTTGACTCATCCCCGTCCAATCACGCTAGTTCTAGTCGTTGTTAGCGTACTTCTGCTGTTCGCTGGGATCCAGAGCAGGATGAACCGGCGTCGCTGGGGCGCTCAGATGGCATTGATAGATACGATTTCCGTAGATCAAGCCGCAGGGCAAACAGAGGAAGAGCAGCAGATTCCCTCGCCGGTTACAGTCGCTGATAGCGGAACGCGAACGGACAGATACGATGACGAGGACGTCGAACTCGTCTGAACCTCTCGTATCTGTCCGAACGGCGCTCCATTCGTCTTAAGACCCGTTGGTAGCGCCAACAAAATGGGAATGGTAGCCGTGCTGTTCGTAATTAGAAATTACGACGCCTTGGGTCCGAGGGGGAGGAAGCGCTCTGCACTAGTCTTCACAGCCTTCCTGCTGATGTCTAGCCACGCAGCGATGCAATTCGGGATTTGGGAGGCTAAGGCAACCACGGACCAGGACGGTGACGGGCTACCCTATGGCATCGAGTTCTACATCAATACCCAACCTCAGGACTGGGATTCCGACAATGACGGTCTTCCCGATGGCTGGGAGTGGCAGTATGGGCTCGACCCCCTCTCATCGACTGGGGACAACGGCTCTACCGGCGATCCTGACTCGGACGCACTCACAAACCTCAACGAATACCTCTTCGGTATCCCTATTGGGTGGGACGAGCCATCCACCCCCAATGTGCTCGACAACGGGGTGTGGTGGAATGGGACCGTCCCGGTGAGTAACTGGGACGAGGAAAGCGCCATGCAGCTGATGCAGGGGGCGGGCTCAGATGGGGCTGACGAGGATCCAATGGGCAACATCTGCACCGACACCTTCGACAATGACAAGGACGGCATGGTGGATTCCAACGACGGGGACAACGATGGTGATGCGGACTGCAGTTCTGATGACGACGATGGCGACGGACTAGTAGACGAGGATCCCAACGGATGGGACACCGACGGCGACGGCATGCCCGACGGCTGGGAGGCCGCTCATGGCTTGGACCCGACCTCGAACTCCAACCAGGATGGGACCTACGGGGACCCGGACGGAGACGGCCTCGTCAACATCTACGAGTACGTCAACCCGACTTGGGGCACGAGGAACGGTTCGACCTTCCCACCCACGCAGTACTTTCGGCCCGGACCGACCAATATGACTGCCACCGAGTCTCCATGCAACCCCATACTATCCCTCGGTCCGGGGGGATGTCAGATATTCACAGCCGAGGTCGACGGGATAACGCAGACCGACCCGCAGAACAACGACACCGATGGCGATAATCTCAATGACTCCTTCGAGGCTCTCATCCTCTTGACCGACCCGACCTCTGTGGACACGGATTCCGACGGCATTCAGGATGGGGTCGAGTTCTACGGCTCCTACGGCAACAACCCACCACAAGGCTCAGACCCCCGTGACAACAACACTGATGGCGACTACCTAGACGATGGCGAGGAGGATCTCAACGGAAACGGGGTGATCGACGAAGGCGAGACAGATCCAACCAGGGTAAATGATGAGGGGGATTTCGACGGCGACGGCGTCCAGAATTGGCAGGAGAACATGAGTTGCTCCCTTTGGAACGTCTCAGATTCAGATGGGGGTGGAATGAACGACGGCGACGAGCTTTCCTTCTTCCGAAATACGGACCCTTGCAAGTCCTTCGTCGAACTCGTCTTCACAATCACTGACTGGGACGCAAGCCAGAATATCCTGACCCTGAACTCGACCTTGGGACTCAACCCAAACCCGGTTGATTGGCGACAGTCGGGCGCTCCGATGGCGTTCTACGAGTCCTTCAGTGGGGAGAGGACCCCCTTCGGCTTCACATCCATCGAAGTCAATTGGTTGAGAGGCGTGAACACAGCGAAGCCAGACGACGCATTCACCGTCGTCTTCACCAATGGGTCATGGTGCTGGAACGCCACAACTGGCGCAACCAACGACCCCCACTGCGACGACGACTACCCCGACTTGGATGGTGACGGCCTAGCGGATTGGGAGGAACAAATGGGGACTTGGGGGTATCATTCCTTCATCAACATGACAGACTCCGACGGCGATGGAGTGGACGACCTGTCTGAGATCCAGAACCAAACTGATCCCTTGGAGCCATGCCACAATCTACTGGATACGGATGGCGACGGTCTCAACAACTACTTCGAGAACACAACAGGCTGCGACATGATCTTCGGAATCATGGGTGGGAACCTTACCTTCGACTCTTGGATGACTCTGTGGAACGTGGCTGATTCTGACAATGGGGGGGTGGAGGATGGCCAGGAGTACATCGACGGCACTAACCCCCAAAACAACCCGGATGACGACATTAACCCGCTCGACAGCGACGGGGACGGGATACCAGATACCATAGAGGACGAAATCGGCACCGACTGGAGGGACCCCGACACTGACGGAGGGGGTGTTCCTGACGGTGAAGAATGCCCACCTGAGTTCTGGGCGTCGGGTTGCATAGGGTCACCCGGGGACCCATTTGACCCGACGGACGACCTGATTGAGAACGCGCTGATGTTCACTGCCACCAACTACTCGACCGGAATGGATCCAACGGTAACTCACTACTGGAGGTGGCACACTTACGATTCCTATACCGGGGTATCCTGGGGGGTCAACACCAGCCTGGCGGGCTATTTTACACAAATCCTCCCAGAATGGTCGATCGACCAAGGAGTCGCGGATCAGGCCTTCTGGAATCACAGCACCCAGCTCCTATGGGAACTCATCTTCGACGATGCAGGGTACATCGGCCCCGGTGAGGAACTGATCCAGCCCTACAACGTTCAGAAC
>JAYZLU010000003.1:0-7793 GCA_036153975.1 Thermoplasmatota archaeon
GAGACGAGGGTGCTCGGGGTGGGCGTGTGGATCGACTCCGTCACCCTGATGCTGCTGTTCGTGGCCACCTTCCTGTGCTTCCTGATTTGTTGGTTCAGCCTGGGCTACATGAACACCGACCAGATCAACGAGAACCGAAACCACCGGTTCTACGGCGAGTTCGTGCTGTTCGCTCTAGGCATGTTCGGGATGGTGCTCGCTGACAACTTCCTGTGGCTGTTCGTCTTCTGGGAGATCATGGGGCTCTGCTCATACCTCCTGATAGGCTTCTACTTCTGGAAGGAGAGCGCGGCGTACGCTGCCAAGAAGGCATTCCTGACCACCCGTGTTGGCGATGTGTTCCTGATGGTCGGGCTGCTGATACTCTACGACATCTACGGCTCGCTCGAGTTCTCCGTGGTCTTCGATGACCCGTCCACTGGGGTCGGTGGTGCTGCAGTGGACTCCGGACAGCTATTCTGGGCTCTCATGATGCTATTCATCGGCGCCATAGGCAAGTCCGCCCAGTTCCCGCTCCACGTATGGCTGCCAGACGCCATGGAGGGCCCTACGCCAGTGTCCGCGCTCATTCACGCAGCGACCATGGTGAACGCCGGCCTCTATCTCGTCGCCCGCATGGTGCCCTTCGTCGACGTGAGCCACCACGGCGTTGCGGGACTCGAGGAACTCGGGCTGATAGTCGCCTGGGTGGGTGGCATCACCGCCTTCATGGCGGCCTCGATAGCGTTCGTGCAGAACGACATCAAGAAGGTCCTGGCCTACTCAACTATGAGCCAGCTTGCCTACATCTTTACCGGTCTCGGCTCCGCCCTCTGGTTCTACAGCCACGGCGATCACCACGCCGCTGCTTTCGTGTTCGGGGCATCGATGTTCCACCTGTTCAATCACGCCATGGCCAAGGGGATGCTGTTCATGGCCAGCGGCTCGGTCATCCACGAGGTCCACCACGCGCATGAGCACCTGCACCATGGAGCTGACCGCGGTCACGACGACTTCGACCACCAGGACATGCGTAACATGGGCGGGCTCGCATCGAAGATGCCGGTCACGGCCACTGCGATGATGTTCGGGTCCATGTCGATAATCGGCATCCCTCTCATAGGCGGGTTCTGGTCGAAGGAGGGCATCATCGCTGAGACGTGGAAGGTCTGCCTTGAGGCGGAGCCACTGATGTTCGGCCCCGCCCTACTGATCCTACTGACAGCAGGCATGACTGGCTTCTACATGTCTCGGATGTGGCTCATGACCTTCGCTGGGAAGCCAAAGCATGAGGCCGCGAAGCACGTTCACGAGGCCACGCCCTGGATCAAGGAACCACTCGTGATCCTGACCATCATCAGCGCCCTAGGCGGCTTCCTTCTGTCCGTTATGGGCGTCGTCGACTACCTCTCGGCCGAGAAGGACCACTTGGCGCTACATGGGGTACTCGAGACGCTCGAGCACGCATTCCTGCCTTCTGACACGAACCTCAGGCTGGTAGGCTGGACCACCATCCTCCTCTCACTGGTCATCGGCCCAATCTATGCTGCCCGCGTTCATGGTGGCAGGCTCGCAGAGGGTGAGAGGTCCAACCCGATGGTCGCTTGGTTGGTCTCCCTCTCCGACAGATTCGGCACGCAGGACGTATCTGAGATAGCGGAGTCCAGCCTTTCGGAGGCGCTACAGAACCGGCTTTACTTCGACGACCTCTACGAGTTGGTTCTCGCCAAGACAGCGATCCCTTTCGCTGCCTTCGCCGCCTGGTTCGACAAGAACGTCGTAGATGGGTTGGTCAAGCAGGTTGAGTCCAACTCCGTGCTGGGCTCCATCCAGATTCGCAAGGTGACAACTGGAAGGGCCCGCGACTACATACTGATGACCGCGGTCGGTGCACTCTCAATTTTCGCGCTGGCTTGGGGGGTGAGCGGGTGATGCTGACTATCCTAGTACTGAGTCCGATTGCGGTAGGGCTGACCCTGCTCCTGCTGCCCCTGGTCCTTCCCAGGCAAGCAGCTGAGAGCGTCAAGAAGGTCAGTCGGAACGTGAGCCTCGGCGTGGCCCTCGCTCTGTTCGCCATATCGACTTGGGCGACCATGGCCTCGATCAGCGACATCAACTGGATGGACATACAGTTGGGAGACTACCATCTCGAGAACACGCCTGTTAATCTCATTCCCTACATCGGGGTATCCTGGCACGTCGGTGCCGATGCCCTCTCATTCCCGATGGTGTGGCTAACGGCCATGCTCATACCTGTGTCAATGCTGGTCGAGTGGGATGCCAAGCACGGTCACGTCTTCCATCCTCTCTTGCTAGTCATGGAGGGTGCGCTTCTAGGCGTCTTCGTGGCTCTTGACCTCTTCGTCTTCTACGTGTTCTGGGAACTAACGTTGATCCCGATGTTCTTCCTGATTCTGATGTGGGGCGGGGAGGATCGCCGCTATGCTGCGATGAAGTTCTTCATCTACACTTTCACGGCGAGCGTCGTCATGCTGATCGGGTTCCTCGTGATGTACTTCCACACCAGCGCCGACACGGCAACCGGTCACACATTCGACCTCGTGACGATGCTCGCACATGACAATCTGATTCCGAGCGAGGGACTCAGACACTTCGTCTGGCTAATGCTGCTGATTGGATTCGCGACCAAGATGCCTAGTGTACCGGTCCACACTTGGCTGCCTGATGCACACGTCGAGGCGCCTACCGCAGGCTCGATGATTCTGGCCGGTGTGATGTTGAAGATGGGCGCGTACGGCTTCCTGAGGGTCGCAGTGACGGCGTTCCCCGGTTCCACTGTCGTCTTCACGCCGCTGCTGATCCTGCTTGGGATGGTTAGCCTGGTCTACGGGGCGTGGGTTTGCTTGGGCCAGACCAACCTCAAGCGAATGGTGGCATACTCGTCGGTCTCGCACATGGGCCTGATTTTCCTTGGCATCGCGACGATGCAACCTCTGGGAATCGCTGGTGCGTTGTACATGATGTTTGCACATGGCATCATCAGCCCGCTGCTGTTCGCGGTGGCTGGCGCCTTCAAGCACCATTATCACACGCTGGAGATTGGATCGATGCGCGGAATCGCGCACCACAGCCCATGGCTGTCAGGCCACATGATGCTGGGATGGATGGCGAGCCTCGGGCTACCTCTGCTCGCTGGCTTCGTCGCGGAGGTGGCTATACTGATCGCCTTCTGGATGACTTTCGGATGGCTGGTCCTGCTGCCCGCGCTGACGCTCATCATCACTGCTGCGTATTACATCACTTCGATGCAGAGGACGATCTTCGAGTCCAACGACCCCCATCAAGGAATCCTCCCCGAGACCCTCCACGGTGAGAGCCCACGCGACATCACCTGGCACGAGAACGCCGGCATGTTCGTGCTGGCAGCCTTCATCGTCCTGTTCGGAATACTGCCGTTCATCTTCTGGGACATGATGTCTGACTGGAGCAGTGAGATGGTGCTCGGCGTACTCAAAGATGCCATGATTTCCGAGGGGGTGAGGCCGTGAGCTCGGAGTTGGACGGGTTGGCCTATGACCTCATACTCCCCGAGCTAGTGATGCTCGCAGGCTTGCTGGCGATAGTACTGATTCCCAATCTGGGCGATGCCAGGGTGAGGCTGCCCCTCACGAGCGTTCGCATCCCCATTCTCCTCGGCGGGACCCGGTTCACTCTCACTAGGGACCCACGGCTGCCGAATGCGCTAGCACTGGTTTTTCTGGCTTCCTCAGTGGCTCTGTCCGCCTCCATGCTCCTTGGCGAGGCGTCCGGGGATTTCGGCAACGTTCTGCACATCGATCGATTTAGCAGCCTCCTCACTGTCATCTTCACATCCGCTCTCCTGCTCGTCGCTATTGCGACCACCCACAGACTGCCCGCCGACCCGAGTGCAGAAACCCCGAAGAGACGAGACAGCGCCGAGGCGGAGGCGGCCAAAATAAGCTCTCTGTACGACAACAGAAGGCAGGTCGACTTCCACATCCTTCTGCTGATGGCCGGGCTTGGCATGTCCCTGGTGGCCAAGTCCACTCATCTGTTCATGCTCTTCGTGTGCTTGGAGCTCGCCTCGCTTTCGTCCTACGTCCTTGTCGGCTTCCACAAGGAGTCCGACGTGGGTGGCGAGGCCGGAACGAAGTACTTCATCGTCGGTTCAGTGGCTTCGGCCGCTGGCATCTACGGCATGTCCCTGCTATATCTTTGGAACGGCGATCTGAGCATTTCGGGGCTGTCCTCCTCTTGGGATGCAATGGAAGCGCTCGACCCGTTCGCCGTGATTGGTGTCGGCCTCATGCTCGTGGCATTCGGATTCAAGGTCGGCGCCGCTCCCTTCCACCTCGCCATCCCAGATGCCTACTCCGGAGCCTCTTCCCCAGTCGCAGGATTGCTGGCAACGGCCTCGAAGGCCATGGGGTTCGTAGCTCTGATGAGGGTACTCATCATCGTCACGATGCCCTCGACCGGAGAGGGGTTCTGGATGGCTATTATTGCCGCTATCGCCGTGATTACCATGACGTGGGGCAATCTAGCAGCACTTTCCAGCGACAACCCGAAGCGGATTCTCGCATACTCGAGCGTTGCCCATGCAGGCTACATGCTAGCCGCGCTAGCAGCCATCGGAACTGGTCTGGGTGACGCCGCCGCCAACGCGCTCGTAGTCACCGCCGTGCTGTTCCACCTTACCATACTCGTTCTGTTCAAGCTCGGCGCGTTCCTCGTACTCTCGATGATTGAGACCGGGGGCGGCAGCCATCGCCTCGAGGGTCTCCATGGATTGGCTCGTCGCGACCCGATAATCGCGGCCTCGATGTTCGTGTTCATGCTCTCGCTAGCTGGGGTTCCTCCGTTCTCGGGGTTCCTCTCGAAACTGCTGATGATCAACGGTATCGTAAACATAACCGCGGGGACGGGGAGCCTCACTAGCAGCGCTGTGCTACCTTGGGCCGCGAGCGTCGACCCCGTCTTCTGGCTAGCAGCAGCTATCGTGGCCAACAGCGCCCTCTCGCTGTTCTACTACCTCAGGATAGGGATGGTCATGTTCTTCGAGGCGCCCGAGGACGCCACTCCCATCGTTGGTGCCATGCCCCTTAGGGCAGCCATCGCAATCTGTGCCATCCTGACTGTCCTATTCGGGATGGGCCTGCTCAGCGAGGCAGCCCTTGACACAGTCAGCGGCGCCGCAGATGCCTTTCTAGGCCTTTGATTGACAGGCTCAACTTCACATAGGGGCCGCTCGACCCGCCCCCTATGGCTCGTAGGGAGGAAACCGTTGACACAGAGCTGCTCGCGCAGCTCGAGTCAGGAGGCACCCGCATTCGCGTGCCCCTCCCAAAGCGCAAGGTCAACGAGATGTTCGCGATTGCCGATCAGATTCTGGGCGGACGCCGGGTGAGGTCGGTCTGTGAGGATGGCGAGAGCCGACTGGCTAGGATCCCCGGAAAAATGCGACGTCGGCAGTGGGTCCGCGAAGGCGACCTAATCGTCATCCAGCCGTGGGAGTTCCAGGACGAGAAGGCGAACGTGTGCATGCGCTACACCAAGACCCAGTCCCTCTACCTCTCGAGAAAGGGCGTCCTCCCCGAGATCGTGGACCTGTTCGGCATGACCAAGGACGACGAGGTCAGGCAATTAGGAGAGGAAGCCCCGACCCTCGACCTTGAGGTTGAGAACGAAGAGGACAAGGAAGGGCCCACCGGGGAGGCCGAAGAGACGGTCGTGGATGATGGGGACGAGGACGACATCGACTCGTTCTTCGGGTGAGTGAATGCCTCGCGAAGAGGATTGGGACGAGGAGCCCGACATCGACAGCCTGCTCAGGGCAGAGAAGAAGCACGAGTGGATTTCCGACCCTAGGTTCAAGCGGATGTTCACCGACATAGAGGACGCCCTCCAGGGGGTCATGGGCAAGGGCAAGTACGAGTGGGTGGACAGGAGGGTCTTCGACCAAGTCTTCGACCGTTCGACGCTGCTAGCGCTGCACAAGCTGATGCAGCAGGACAACATCGAGACCATCGACTACCCGATAGCACGGGGCAAGGAGGCTCACGTCTTCCGAGCTACCTCCAAACAGGGCCCTCTCGCCGTCAAGATCTTCCACACCACCAATGCGGTATTCAAGGGGCTCGCCAAGTACATCGATGGCGATCCCAGATTCTCGGGACTCTCTCGGCGCCACCGGGAGCTTGTCAACATCTGGGTCCGCAAGGAGTTCAGGAACCTCAAGAGGATGAGGAAGCACGGCCTCAGGGTTCCGGAGCCGAAGTCCAGCCTGAAGAACATCCTCGTAATGGAGTTCATCGGCACCGAGGAGGCGGCGAGCCCCAGGCTGAAGGACATCGAGCTCGAGGATCCCATGGGGGTTTTCGAGGATCTGCTGGAGATAGCGGCGATAATCTGGCAGACCTGCAATCTCGTGCACGCTGACTTCAGCGAGTACAACGTCCTCTGGCATGATGGCCAGCCTTGGGTAATCGACGTCGGCCAAAGCGTCATTACAAGGCACCCGAGCGCCAAGGAGTTCCTAGTCAGGGACGTGACTCGTCTGACCGAGTGGATTGGCAGGCAGGGACACGAGGTCTCGGTGGCCGAGAGCCTCGTAAGGGTCCTCGACGACCCGGTTCCGGAGCTCGCCTCGCTTCCTAGCGGGGATTAAAGCAGGGCGGCGGGTCGAGCGCTGTCGTGGAGCATCTCTGCCGAGTGCCGAAGGATAGAATCGCCGTGCTAATCGGCAAGGGCGGACAGACCCGCAGGATGATCGAGGAGGTATGCGGAGGCGAGATCAGCGTGGACTCCCAGACGGGGGACGTCTCCATCCAGTGGTCCGAGGACACGGATCCCGTCAAGAGGATGAAGATGCCCGACGTAGTCACAGCCATCGGCAGGGGCCTAGCACCGAAGCGTGCCATACAGCTCATCGAGGATGACATGTTCCTGCGAATCTACGACATTAGAGAGTGGGTCGGACGTCAGCCGAACCAGACGCGCCGAATGAGAAGCAGGCTGATTGGCACCAACGGCCGAATCCGCAGCCTAATCGAGGAGATGTCGAACTGCGAGATCGCGATTTACGGATCCACCGTTGTCGTAATGGGCGACAACGATGGCTTGGCACTCTCCACCCCTGCGATAGAAGGCATCCTCGGCGGCTCCGAGCACAGCACGGTGCTCTTCGGCTTAGAGCAGGACAGAAAGAGGCAGAGACTCCGCTCCAAGTCTCTGGAGACCTTCGAGGAACGAAGGGACGCCGACTCCGATTCGTTCGACATAATGGTGCCCGGGTTCACCGAGGCCCGCAGGAGGAGGCTGGCTGAATCGCAGGAGGAGCCAATGGATGACGAGGAGGTCTCAGGAATCCTAGAACTGTCCGATGACGAGAGCATCACATACGAGGAAGAGTGACTCCAGAGCCGCCACGCATAAGCCAAGAAAGCCCCTCCCCATCACATGCACAGCCCCTTGGAGGAGATGTACTCCTACGAGCGCTGGGCGATTAACGCGCTTCTGGTCGCAGTTTTCCTCGTAGCAGTCGGGGTCGGACTGCATGAGATTGGCGCCGACAACCCACTCTCGGAGTCACTCTACCAACACTATATCGATCCCATAGTGGGGGAGTCGAGCGGCGATTCCGGCTACAACTACTACAACACCATCACGTACGCCGTCGTCCTAGGCCTCTTCGTAGTCGTCATTTCCTCGTGGCTCCGCCATCTTGGGATTGATCCCAGCGACGCTAGCGTGATCGCGCTGTTGCCGTTCGTCACCTGGGCGGCCTTCGGAGAGATAGTCGAGGACGCCGAGATGTTCGGGACGGGCCTCGC
>JAYZLU010000004.1:0-7049 GCA_036153975.1 Thermoplasmatota archaeon
TCCCCAAGCCCTCGGTCGGATTCCGACGCTCAGAAGGCCGAGAATCCTAGACAGCGAACCCGGGAGAAGTGCGATTGTGCGCACAATGAGGACTGCCGTACCCGCACAGACGGCGAATCCGACTAGCGAGATGGGGGCGAGGCCCATTCCTACAATGCCAGACCTAGCGACAGCCCCCACCCCTTGTGGCACCATAGAGGGGACCCTCAGCCAGAGGAGCCATGCAAGCCACAAGCCTAGGTAGACGTCTTCTGTGAACCTTGGGGGGCCCCTCCACTCCCTGTAAGCCTCGGGCAGCCTGGAGTATGCCAATCCCGAGATGGCCTCCAGTTCCCTGATTTTGCCTTTGGTTGCCATTGAATATCCGTGGTATACGAGCATCACCGCGAGAAGCGCCTCTATGAAGTTCCAGTATGCGCCTAATCCAAGAACGGAGAACATGGCTAGTGGGAGGGCCCATGCGATGAATCCTACCGAAGCAGCCCCTATGGTCATGAATCCACCCACACCTGGAATCAAGGCCTCCTCAGGGGACTCGTACCTTCTCTCACTCGGCATTGCCAGCACGAATAGGGGGAGTAGGGCCGTACCCAGTAGGAGGGAGAGGACGGTAAGAGGGGAGTTGTCGGATCCGCTGGCAGCGGAGTTCACGGCATCCTGGATCTCCGCAGGGGACATCGAGCCTGGTTTCCAGTCGGTGATGAAGCCGGCTGGGTCGATGACGACGACTGCATCGGTAGCGCCGCTGGGAAGCGCTCTTCCGACAGTCGAGTCATCCATCAAGAGCGGCCAGGTTCCATTGAGGGTATGCGCGTACTCATTCAGGTTGATCGCCTGAAGCCCCTCCCCAGTTGCTATCTGGACGAAGTTTGGATGACTTCCCTCCTGTTCTAGGATTATCTTGGCCGACTCGAAGTCGTTCATTTGCCTCATTGCGTTAGGCGAGCCAGAGGTGAACATACCCACCACCACAACCTCGGACTCCCCAAGGAGTTCGGAAAGAGAAAGCGACCCGGAGTCTGGGTCGTGCGAGAGCAGTATGAAGGAGGGTGCGGCACCGCCCTCTCGATAGGGATCGGTTTCGATGTCAGGAAGATGAATTGCGGGGCCTAGGCTAGCCAGAGCGAGTAGAAGCAGCACAGCATACGCCGGCAGGGGGAGCATTGCCCCCTTCAAGGAGAACCCAATCCAAGCGATAATGCACAGGGGGATTGCCACTGCAGCCCAGTAGCCGCCAAGAAGCGGAGGGGTATCCTCGGGTACGCTGAATCGAAGAATCGCCCATGAGTCGCAGGTCTCCCCGGGATCTTGGTCTGTGATGGTGAAGCAGGCATCGATCATGTAGTTGCCCGGGGTCAGTGGTCGCTCTGTAGACCACAAGAGGACGGTTCGGTTGGCTTCGCCCTTCGAGGTTCCGTGGGGAATCTCGAAGTGGTCCTGCCAAATGTCCTCCTCGTAGTATCCGTGTCTCATCTCGGACCATCCTATCGGGCCAATCAACTCGATGGCCTGGTTGGAGAAGTCATCCTGACCCCACGGTGAAATAGGTGTGAACTCAACTCTGGCCATTCGATTCTGATCGAGAATGACACCGAGCTCCGTCTCGATGATATCCCCGTCTAGTTGCACTCCAGTGCGAGTGTCATACGTCCCCCACCAGAGGCTTCCGGACAAGGCACACTCATGCCGAACCTGTATCGACAGATCGATAACGTCGCCCGGGCTCATCGTCACGTTGACGTTTGATGCTGCGGCAACGAAAACGTGGGGATCCGTGCGGCCCTTGTTCATCACGATCGCGTTGGTCTCTGTGCTGGATAGTACCTCGACCCCCCCAATGGTGAGGGTGATAGTGAATTGCGTTTCAGAGCCAATTGGGGTCCCTCCGACCAGATTAGTCAGCGAGCAGACATCGCTCGAAGCCTCCAGAGAAGCGAAAAGCTGCACCGAGATGTTGCCTTCGTAGCGCAGAGCCTCCTGGACGGGGGGAGTTTGGGCTTCGATGATGGTTGGGGAGGAGACTGAGCTGGTCTTGGAGAATGTTACGCTGCCAGAAGGGAGTCCGGTTACCGTAGTCCAGTTCCTATCGAGGTACTGTGAGTCATCGTCTCCCTTCAGGAACAGCATGTGCCCATCTGGGTAATGGGCTTCGAAACCGGGGCCATCGTAGGCGGTCGAGGTCTGGGCCATGCTAAGTGAAGAGCCGGCAAGCAGAATCAGGATAGGCACTAGTAGGATTCCACTAGCTCGAATGCTAGCCACTCCGCCACCTGGTCCTCGCTCAGGCACGGTCTCGTTCAAACCCCTCGTCTCCATGTCAAAGGAACCTCTGTGCGAGCACCAGTGCCATTACGGCACCTGAGATAGTTGATAGGAAATTCACGCTGTGCTTGCCGAGGTAGCCGCGATTCTCCAGCACTGCGCCCAGTAGAGAGTCGATCTGGCAGCCCATCCATCCTATGGATATCACCACCGTGAACATGAACACAGGAGGCGTCTGGTCACCGTTGATGGCGCCTAAGATGGTTGAGACAATCGCTATGAGAAGACCACCGTAGAAGGCGGCTACGGTTCCAGTGGGAGACATGCCTCCGTTGGTCCCCGCGGGTACGGCCTCGAGGGTGGTGATGATGCGCGTCCTAGGATCGAGGCTGCCAATCTCCGAGGCTAGGGTGTCTGCGGCGGCAACGGATACACACGAGCACAGGACGAGATAGGCCCAGGCGTGACCACCGATATAGAAGTCGATTACAGCCACCGAGGAGGCGATGCCCCCGTTGGCAAGCACGTTCTTCCAACCCCTAACCCCATCGTTGGGCTCTTCTGCGGAAATCTGAGCTTTCTCCTCGAACCTCCATTTCGTGGACACCGATCCAACGAAGAGGAAGGTCATTAGCACGACCAGCCACGTCCAATGTCCCAAGAAAGAGACTATCAGTCCGACGAAAAGGGCAGCGAGAAGGCCACCCCCATCCAATAGATCCTTGACCTTAGAAATCAGCAGGAGGAGAGTGACCAGCAGGAGGGAGATCACCTGCTCATCGCCCAGGTCCACCATATTCTCAGTCAGCCTGTTTGCATCTGCGGTCATGAACGATTCGGCAACAGGCCTCGCGCACCGTCCAATCATGACTCAGAAGGGCGTGTCCAGAGTGCGTATTCCCCTCAGAAGGCGTCGTGCGACCACGAGTATAGTCGCTATCAGAATAATTGTCCAACCGAGTACGACCAAGCCGGTCCCGACCTCACCAAACCCCATCTTACCCGGAACAAAGCCAGACAGGTACGAGGTTCCGTTCCACAGGGAGTGACCCACCATAGCTAGGCCGAGGGCGGGTCCGAGCGACTTCGGTGAGAATGAAATTGGCAGGTCGGTCGAATCGGGAGGTTTGCTGTAACTCACTCCGTAATCACCCATTTCGACAGGGTAGTTAGCAGGGTCACCTAGGCCCGGCAGCGAGCTCTGGCTGGGATCCATCACCAGCCAAGCGCCGTCCTGACCGGTCTGCTCGGCCATTGCATCCTTGACAGCCTCTTCAATGGTCGGCCTCTCGCCATCGAATCCAGAAAGATCTCCATCGCCGTCGGTATCAAGTCCGAGTCCCTCGGCAATGTCAATAGCGCTGATGGCAAGTGACTTTGCACGCCATGTCATCCTAGCCTTGAACGCCTTGTCGGTAGCCATCCAACCAATTGCAGTGCCGGTCATTGCAGTCCACACGGCATGGCCCGGAATCGATCCTATGCCCCGTACTAAAATGGTCAGCGTGGCAGCGAGGGGACCACCGAGCAACGAGGATCCGATGTATTGAAAATTCTCGATCAGTGCGAATCCCAAACCGACGGTGAACCCGACCTGAAACCCATGCTTGGGACCCTTGATAGAAGGCAAGAAGAGCGCGACTGCCATCCCCTTGAACAGCTCCTCACACAGAGGAGCGCCGAGTGCGAGAAGAGCGATTTCGGTGGCCCATAACGGGAAGGACGAGGGAATCAGCTCTGGTGCCACTAGGCTGTTGAAGACGAAGGCCGGGAACGCGGAGGCCATTCCCGCGATCAACCATGACTCGGCCTCCCTCCTTCGGGTGGGCAAACCGATGAAGGGAGTCGATGTCCCCCACCACGCCAGAACCGGTAGGGAGAAGCCAGCTAGCCATAGGGGGATTGCGAGAAGAACGAAGAGCGCGTTCCCAGCCAACTCGGTTGAATTCTGAAAAAGCAGCACGGTCAGTATGATGCCGATTGAGATGGTGATGGCGAATATTACCCAGAGTTGCTTGCTTGGAGGCATATCGAGAACCGAGTCGTCTCTGACGAGGAATCTCGTGAAGTTCGTCTTGACCGGGGTTCTCAACGAGCCCCCCTCGGGCAATGCGTGGACGGTAGAGCCTTGCTCGTTTGCAGTTGCGAGCCGGACATGGACGAGTCGGGGACGGTGCAGCCTGAAAATCAAAACGACTAGGGGGAGGCTGCACATCCCCCCAGATAGCACCATTATGGGCTCTGAGTCAACGATTCCAATGATGATGAACAACGAGGCGTACATCAGGAAGAAGGCCGGCAATACCGTCCCTAGCATGCTGAAGTAGATTCGCCATGGCCTGCTGGTCCTTGCGATTCTTAGGTTGGCGGGGGGCTCGCTTAGTCTAGCGGGAACCATGACCCTGAAGCGTCGGTTCAGGGCGTCGATTAGTATGCGTTCCCCTTCCATCTCCCCACCGCGGGTGCCACTCAGATCGCCCATCACTCTGGATGCCCAAGGCATCCGGTGCGGTTCCTCATCACTGTGGCATGCTCGGGAAGAGGGCTGCGATATTGGGCTTTGGCGTCACATGATGGCCCCGCAAGAGCCGCAGTAGAGCTCTCGGCGGGTGCTGTCCTTCTGCATGCTCCACTGGCCGCATGCCGGGCACGGTGGAAGGCCCTTCACGTTCGGCTTGACCCTAGGCCCCTGTCTGGGTCGCCTTTTCCGAGGCACGAACCAGCCTTTTTTCGGACGCTTCACCTTCGGCACGACCCCACCGTTCATCCGAGTGGAGCCTTCACTCAAGAGGTTCACCCCGAGGAGCGAACACGTCAGCCGACGCTATCATGTGGAGAGTGCCCATCGCGGGGCATGCGTTGCACGGTAGTCGGTGCTGGGGTGTCGGGACTGTCCTGCGCGGAGAGGCTTCTTGAGCGCGGACACGAGGTCGAGGTTGTTGCGGACAAGTTCAGCCCGGACACCGTGTCAGACGCGGCCGCGGCAATCTGGTATCCCTTCCTGACCGCACCCGCTGAGAGGGCTGAAGCCTGGGGAGTGGTGACCTACGCCGAACTGGAAAGGCTGGCCAGAGAGGTGCCAGAGTCGGGCGTCATGATGAGAGATGGCAGGGAATACCACCGGGAGATCGTCGAATTGCCTGCTTGGAAGGACGAAATCGCCGCGTTCAGAGTCCTCGAAGACGACGAAATCGCCGAGGGATATGTGTTCGGATGGGAGTTCAGGGCCCCTGTGATTGAGATGCCACTGTACATGCCCTGGCTACGCTCCATTGTCGAGTCGAAAGGGGGGACATTCAGGCAGTCCTTCGTGACTGAACTATCCGAACTGGAGGGTGAGGTGGTGATCAACTGCGTTGGTCTGGGGGCGCGGGAGCTATGTGGGGACAAGGAGGTACAGCCGGCTCGTGGCCAGGTAATCTTCCTCGACCAAGACCCTGGCATCGGCCACTTCGACCAGCAACCCGAGAGCCTGACCTATACGATACCCCGCAGCGATGTGACCGTTCTTGGGGGGACCGCCCAGATTGGCGATTGGGGCATGGATATTAGAGAAGAGGACAATGAGGCAATTCTGAGTAAGGTCGAGGCTCTGTGGCCCGACCTAGACCGATCTAGGATAGTTGGGGGCACTGTTGGATTGCGCCCCTCTAGAACAGAGGTTCGGCTAGAGTCCGAGAAGGTTGGGGGAAGAACGGTGATTCATAACTACGGTCACGGCGGAGCTGGGGTTACTCTCTCATGGGGCTGCGCCGAGGAAGTGGTCGAGATTGTGTCCCAGTCTGCGTAGGTCTTCATCTCTTCCTGCGTGCCCTTTCGACACGGCTCCTCCCCAGATCTCGCGCGATTTCGGATCGGGCCATTTCCTTTTCTAGCGAGCGCCGCACCAATTCTGCATTGGGGCCACCGACACTCGCGTGACCGGCCCATGCTGCCTCGGCGTGTAGGGTCTTCGATTTGACCGGGATGATCTTTCGATAGACTGCGGACGGGCTCATGACCTCGCCGCCAGCTGTCAGCAGTCTCTGCAGGGGAATGCCGAAGTGCTTCTCGTTCCGTTGCAGCATCGGCTGGACGACTGCCCAGTCTGCCTCGGTCATTTCTGTGAAGGTGCCACCATTGAGTTGTGATTCCGAAAGGCGCCCGTACGGGTCTCGGACGTAGATGGCCCCCCCACTGGCCAACGAGAACAGGTTTCCCCCAGGATACGGCGTCTCTAGGGGGACGAGCTCGCCTCGTTGGTCGAAGCGCATCCCGTTTATGACGACGAAACCCCCGCCTTTCAAGGGGTCTCCTGCCATGAAGGACTCCGCAAGGTAATCGAGGGCAGTGCCGTTGATGACCAGCCTGGGGCTGCCGACCGCGTTAATCATCGGCCTACCTGCGGCATTGCCTAGAACGAACATCGAGCCCCCCTTGGCACCATAGCCGTAGCACTGTCCGACATCGCCGTGAACGACCAGCTCGCCTCTCTTGTGAATCTGGGCGACTTGGTCCTGGGCATTACCATGCATGTGCATCCCCATGCCGTCGTTGCCGCTACCAAGGTAGTCACCCACCGCACCGAAGACATCGATTCTGACACCATGGGAATCGTGGCCGAAGCCATTGCCGATGAAGCGGTGTCCTCGGCAGTTAATGAGGACGAATCTCTTCCAGCCGGCATCCCTTAATGCTACTAGTTCCAACGCTAGCGAGTCGGTCCCCTCGGGAGGGTATGGGCGGGCGTCTATGACGATACTCTGCGAGGCCGAGGAGGGAATGGGGCGGTGCCCAAGGGTGCGTTG
>JAYZLU010000005.1:0-9977 GCA_036153975.1 Thermoplasmatota archaeon
AACACCGCCGTATGGTCGGGAGGCTCGTTCATCTACGTCCCCAAGGGGGTCCACGTAGAGATGCCAGTGCAAGCCTACTTTCGCATCAACGCCAAGAACATGGGTCAGTTCGAACGCACGCTGATTATCGCCGACGAAGGCTCATCGATTCACTACGTCGAGGGCTGCACCGCCCCGACCTACTCGACCGATTCGCTGCACAGCGCCGTCGTTGAGCTCTTCGCGCTGCCCGGTGCATACATCCGTTACACCACAATCCAGAACTGGTCGAACAACGTCTACAACCTAGTCACCAAGCGGGGCGTCGCACACGAGAACTCGACCATCGAATGGGTTGACGGTAACATTGGATCGAAGTTGACGATGAAGTACCCAGCAGTGATTCTCAAGGGCGAGGGCTCGCACGCCGAAGTAATCTCCGTGGCCTACGCCGGCGAAGGAATGCATCAGGACGCCGGGGCGAAGGTGCATCATCTAGCGTCGAACACCACCAGCAAGATTCTCTCCAAGAGCATCAGCAAGGACGGCGGCCGCGGAAGCTACCGAGGCATGGTGACGGTGAGCAAGAAGGCAGACAACTGCAAGGTTAACGTCGTCTGTGACGCACTCATTCTCGACGAGCAAAGCCGCTCTGATACCTATCCTACGATGGAAATCAAGAACCCCTCGTGCCGCTGCGAACACGAAGCATCGGTCAGCAAGGTGAGCGACAGCCAGTTGTTCTACTTGATGAGCCGCGGCCACTCAGAAGACGAGGCGCTGGCACTGATCGTCAATGGATTCTTCGAACCATTCGTCCGCGAGTTGCCAATGGAATACGCCGTCGAGCTCAACCAGCTGATGGCTCTCGAGATGGAAGGCAGCATAGGCTGATGACTGGGTGATCCATTGGACGCCGTCGCAGAGTACCTATCCCTCGACGAGCCCGACAGGTCCAGCCACCTCTGGAAATACACGCCATGGCGCAGGGTTCACCCCACCGGTGATATCACCAGTATCCCGGACGGCATTGGATCACCCCGACTCAGGCTCATAGGCCTAGACGGAGGCGAAGCACCCAAGGGTATCCGACTAGAGGAGGGGGTGACTTCGGCCTCCGTGCTGCCGGAGAGCGATATCGTCACGAGTTCGTTCTTGCAGGCGGCCTCAGCAAGTTCGCAATGGACCCTGCATGTCGAGCCAAACTTCTCCTCACAACACCCCGTGGTGCTCGACATCGATGCGGGTGACTCAACCTCCGTCCTGCATCTGGCACTCGACGTGGGGCACTTGTCCGAGTTGGAACTGATTACGAGGGTGAGCGGTTCCGGAGAGTGGTTCGGCTTCCTGCGAACCGGTGAGATCGGAGAGGGCAGCATCCTCAACGACGTGGTCGTCTGCTTGCAGGACGGGGGGACCTTGCTCCGGGTTGATTCGATAGTGGTTGGCAGGGACGCGCAGGTGCGCGCGGGAACTGTCTCTTCCGGCTCCGAGCGGACCAAAGCGGACCTGCGCTACCGAATGAGCGGGGTCGGAGGCAACCTCAGGGTCCTAGGCTCGGTGCTCTCGTCTGACTCGATGCATCTGGACCACCACGTGGAGATACACCACGATGCGCCAGAGACGTTCAGCCGGCTGGCATGGCACTCCGCATGTGGGGGCAAGAGCAGGACTGTAGGGACGGGGATGCTTAGGGTCGCTGACGGCTCACGTGGGACGGATGCCGCTCAGCTATTCCACAACCTGCTCCTCTCCAAGGACGCTGAGGCGGACTCGATCCCCGAGTTAGAGGTCCTCGAGAATGAAGTCGTAGGATGCGGCCATGGGACAGCCAACGGTCCCATAGACGAGGATCAGCTGTTCTACCTCGGGGCCAGGGGTTTCGACCGCTCCGATGCGAGGGCTTCCCTGATCGCCGCATTCCTGAACTCGACCCTCTCCGAGATGGGCAGCGAGACTCTGCACGGCTGGCTGGTTGGGCTGCTGGCAGCGGAATTGGAATCGCTGGACCCGTGACAGTAGCGCCGCAATGCACATGATACCAAATGGTGAAATCGGGGCTCCAAGCAGGAGTATTGCATGACGGAGGTTGAAATGGCCTTCCAGACGCTGAAGAACGGGCTGACCGATAGGCGGCGTGAGGTGAAGCTGTCCAAAATCCTCGCTAGCATTGCAGGGGGTTACCTTCTCTTCTGCTTTATCGCGCCCGCGACACTTCCGGCTGACACGATTCCCGAGCTCTCGGGACGGGCGAATGCCATCGACTATGCCAATCACGACAGTTGGGGCAACAGGGATCAGGGCGAGGGATCGGCGCTCGGGCATGACCAGTCCCTTCATGGGGGTACCTTCGCATGGACTGAGCTCACTCCTGCTTGGGCCTTGGTTTACGCAATAGGGGACCTCAACTGCCACCAGAAGCATCAGAGGTCCTGGGAGATCAATGGCAATCAGATGCCGGTTTGCGCTAGAGACATCGGAATAATGCTAGGCTTCACTGTCGGGTGCGCGCTTTTCGGGTTCAGGGGATTGAATAGGTGGACGGTTCGTGACACCTTCCTCTCAGTCTTGCCAGATGAGCGCCTAACTACCCTCTATGCGAGGGACTCAAGGCTGATCGCGGTGATTGCGATAATGTGCATTGGCCTAGTGCCCATGGCCGTCGATGGCTTCACCCAATTGCTGATGAAATCATACGAGTCTACGAACCTCGTCAGGCTAGTCACTGGCTTCGCTGCAGGACTCGTCGCTGGGTGGTGGTTCTCCTCGGCTTTCTCGGCAAGGCCTAAATTCTTCGAAGGGGCGAGCGAAGTGATCCTGCCAGCAGATGCCAAGCTAGTAATCAAGTAGTCAGGCTCACTTCCCCAGCCACCAGTCGATCAGCCCATCTTGGTCATTCGGTGGTGATTCGTCTTCAATGCCACAACCGAGAAGCGAGAGTCGGGCGAGAGTGTCGTGAACAGAAGATACGTGGCCACCCGTTCTGATAATCTGCCCAAGGGAGAAGCGCAGGTGGGTTTTGGGATTGGAAAGTTGCCATCTCCTGATGGCGCTTCGGAACGGCCAGATTGCGAGGAGCAACCTGCCGTAGGAGAAGTGCTCTTCCTTCAGTTGAGAGCGGGGTGCCTCCTTGCCAATCAGCGTCTTGTGCTGGGTCACCCAACCAGAACTATCATGCAGGAACTTGACGATTCGTTGGGAATGCCGCTCGGATACGCACCTGACAGGCCCCATTGCCGAACGGAGCTCGGAGATATCTGCAGTGTGGACAAGTGAGAACGTCCCACAAATGGAGGACATGGAGTGATTCAGGATATTCTTGGGCATTACTAGCAGATCCTCCTCTGAAGCCGCAGCAAGCACTTCACTGTGCCTCTCCTGAGCGATCTTGAGCACCTGCCAAGGAGCCTGACCGTCGAGCCAATCTGACCTACTCTTGGCTGGGTCGGTACCTAGGTCCGAGAGAGTGCTTTGTCCCATTGAGAGCCTCATCAACTGCCTGATCTGATACTGGTCAACGGCTTCGGAATCCACGTTGATTGGCATGGGCCTCCTATGCAGAAAGGCCCTGATGCCATCGGTCAGGCAGCGACGAAGCTGCTGCTCGGAGCCCTCGTTTGATATTGGGCCGAGGATTGCGCCCATATCGAATGGGGTGGGCATTTCCATGTCCTCTGATAGGAGAGATCGATACCCCTCCCTGATCCTCCCTTGGAACTCCAAGGTTTCGAAGTACTCCTCCTTGTTAGAAACCCCCCTCAATGTCTCGTTCCTAATCCGCCTCATTGCCAGCTCCGGTTCGCAATCGACCCATATGCATAGATCTGGGACCAATGCAGCGGCGTTCATGTGCGCGACCCTGCTTATTCCTAGGGCGCCGACGATCCCCTGGTAAACAAGGGAGGAGTGAATATTCCTCTCACTCACGACAGCCCTACCTTCCAGGAGCCTGGGGAGTATCCAGCCATGGGAGTGGTCGAGCCTGTCTGCGGCGAATAGACCTGCCTCCTGCTCAGGGGTCATCAATCTCTTACTCACCGAGTTGATTGCGAGTCGTCCTAGGGGATGCTCACGTCGAGGCTCGGAAGTAGCCTCGACTGAGGAGAACGCGAACTCGCGCTCCAGCACCTCTGATACAATCTTCGTAGCCAGTCCCTTGCCGCTGCCATCCCCACCCTCAATCGTGAAAAGATACATGCGAAATCCCTTGCCAGACTATTGAGCGTCTCCCGAAAACTGTTCCTTTGACAGGGTTACCAGCCCCATGCCAAGCAGAATTAGCAAGGGGCCAACGAAGATCATTCCCCTACTCCAAAGGCCCACGAAGGCCAACCACCATGACCTGCGGTAGCTGTTCCCCCTGTATGCCTCAAGTCCGCCGGATATGCCAGCGAGTCCGGCGAGTAGGGTCAAGAAGGCTATTGCAGTGGCGATTAATACCGACTCCCCTAGGTGACTCTCTCCCCTCATATCGATGACCTGCTCACCATCACCTGGGGTCAGGGTTACGACAATCTGAGCGTAATCGCCAGGTACCAAAAGGACGCTGGTTGTGTTGTTACCGGGATGACTGACGTAAATTATCGAAGGCTCTCGAAGGACATCGGGGATGGTGAAGCGGCCATTGGGGTCCGTAAGAGCCTCCTTTCCAGTTGTCGTGCCATCTTCATTTAGCAGCCTCACTCTGACGCCCTCCACAGGATCACCTCCGGTCGTGTTATCAATCAACGCGGAGTTTACGATTCCTGAGATGTCAGCGTATGTGTCGGTCGAATCTAGCCTACCTGAGAGCACCTCCCCGGGATCTGCGGAAATTAGCATTATGCCGAGCTGGGTTCCCAGTAGGCTGCCGAGAATAATGAGGATCGCGCCTGCAACCCTAGTGGCTGGATCTACGGCTAGGTCTTCCAACAAGTACTCGAGGTCAACCCCCTCTTGCTCCTCGCTAGGGTCCATTATGGCACGTCCTCTGATTGCTCTACCTCACTAGGAGGCGGCGGCTGTTGATGTTTTAGACGCCGTCCAATCAGGATTATCGACAGGAAAAAGATGCCGAGTGTGAAATAATTCACGAATGTCGGTACTGTAGTGGCCCGCTGTTCTTCAATTTCAGTACTCTCGTTCAGATTATCAGTAGGATTGGATTCAAAACTGACTAGATACATCTCCGTCCAATTCTTTCCAGTGATCCAGAAGCCACCATTACTCTCGTCGAATGCTATGCCATTGAGGACCTCGTTCTTCGTATGGCCCTGGTCGGCAGCAAGAGATGCTGCTGAGACGTAGAATTCTACTACGCCGGATGATGAGTTGATTGCAACAATTCTGTCTTGGCCCCAAACGTTGGCGTAAACCGTGCTACCGACGCACTCCAACTCGTTCAGACGATCGAGCTCCTCGTCGTTTGAAATCACAGTAACTGACCTTCTAATCTCAAAGGTGACAGGGTCGCGGAAAGCCAGTTCTGAGGAACCGTTTGACATCACTAAGTATTGGCCATCGAAACAAAGGCCCCATCCCTCGCCCTCGTAGCTGATATTGCCAGTTAGGGATAAGGTTTCGAGATCGAAAATCAGGGCCGTGCCACTCGTCCAAGTTAACATGATTACGGTGCCATCGAAAATAGTGATCCCCTCGCTGAAGTAGGCCTCATCAACTACCGTCTCCCGTAGAACGTCTCCACTGCTCGGATCGAGTTCCCTCAATCCCGAATGACCGTAGAGTCCGGTGCTCTCAATAATCAGGTTGCCGTGAACCTCCAATCCCTGGGTGAAGGCGGTGGGATCGTGTGGGGTGGTCTCTATCAGAATGAGGTCGCGCTCCTCCGCCAACTCGTTGGAGTCCGTGCCGTCGACGGGCATAGCTAGGGAAATGACCAGCAGGAAGGCCGCGAGTAGTCTGGACAGTGTCCGCCCGCGCATGTACGAACGATGCTCCATCGATGTTAAAATACGTCCTCGGACCGATTGCTGAAGGTACTCGGACGGAGTGTTGTTCATGCGGGATAGCGCTGAAACAACCCCGGTGCCTTTGTCCTTGTTGCTCATTACCACCATGGTCGTAGCCAGTTTCTGCCCGTTGGTCGCATCAGAGCCATTCGGAGGAGAGCCAGAGACATCAAGCATGGCAGACGGCCTTGCGGGATTCAACCCCCCTCTTGAGGGCAAGCAGTACATGTTCAGCGAGAGTGAGGTCCCCAGCTTCTCCGCCACGACATTTCTGAAGAAGCAATGGATTGAGGACGGTTATCCAGGGGTAATTCTTCCTTTCAGCCCAAGCTACCATAACTCGAGGCACTCTGCTAGAAATTGCGAGGATGCTTGGTCGGTCGATGACACTGACAACATCACGACCTCAGATGGCACGATCTCTGCTACTGTCAAGAAGATCTCTGCCAACGCAGCCATATTCGTCGAGGACGGGCAGGTGATTTCATCCACCACGCTGAATGACATTACTGCCACATGGGAATCGATCATTTACCCCACGGACACGAATTACTTCGGAGATACCCCCGACGTCGACAACAATTGCCAGATCGAGATCATCATACACACTGTGGACGGACCGGGTGGGATCGGGGGTTACTTCCAGCCTGGCATCTCCGCATTGCGAGAGTCACTGTTCATCGACGTTGATGACCTAGGTGGCCGTAACGCGATTCTCGCCCATGAACTCGAGCATCTGATTCACAATGCTTGGGATCCCTTCGAGTACATCTGGATTGACGAGGGTGCAGCCGACTTGGCGACTTACCTCTGCTTCGGAGTCGACAGCACGCTCTCTGACCACGCCAACACATGGTCCATGAACACCAGTTTTAGCCTGAGGTGGTGGAACCAGAGGACGGCCGACCATGGGGCTGGCTTCCTGTTCATGATGTACCTCGCCGACAAACTCGGCGGGGCTCCTTCCATTCGAAGTCTGACTGCCGACACCGCCATTGGAGGGACTGGGATAGAGAACTTAGCGAGAAACCCCGGACCGGGATCGACCCTAATCGGTAGGACGATGAGCGAGATATTCGCCAACTTCAGCGCCGCAGTGACATTGGATAGTTCCCAGGGGGCATACGGCTTCTCGGACCTCGAGATGAGCGACGAATGCGCATCGGGCTATGTGTGCAAAGCCAAATCAAGTGGATCCAATCAGCAATGGTCTGAGGATTGGCAGTCTCCGGGGCACAGCATAGAAGGATGGGGGCTCAGATCTTACAGATTCACACAGGGCACAGGCGACCCCCTCAACCTGATGGTGCAACCCGACCGTTACGGATTCGAGGGCGCCATCCTCGTAAGGGAGGCGACGACTGGAACGTGGACCATGAGCGAGCTGCGGATTGACTCTTCCACGGGAATTGGCACGGGGCTGATACACGGCTTCGGCAACACGACAGCAGAGGTATGGCTGTTCGTCTGGTATAACTCATTGATTGACGACTGCGACTACGACTTTGCCAATTGCGGCATCTTGCCGGCAGGGTCCTACCCCACTGGCTCAATAACCGTTAACGCGGGTTTGATCACCGAGCCTGCAGAGGTCACAATCGATTCCGTACAGACTTTTGATCGAGATGGCGATTCGCTCCACGACAGCGTTGAGTTCGGAATAGAAGTGACTTCCACCGCCCATTACGAGACCTTGGGGGTGACCTTCGAGGCTTATACTGAAAACGTCCTCACAGATTCACGAGGCTTCAACATAGCCGCAGGTAACGGCGAGGCGGTATCTAGGGCGATTTGGTTCACACCTTCGCACACGGGAGAGTGGTCCTTCTCAGTGAGGATCAGGGACATCACAGGAGAACTGCAGGACGAGGGTTTCTCGCTGCCTGTCCAAATTTCCAATATGAAGCCCGTGGGTTCCGGCTCAATCTCAACCCCATCCACTCAGACCTGGTTGTCGACCTATATGTTCGGAGGGGGCTACGACGCATGGGGATTCGGACTTCAAAACGGGTCCTTCAACCACAATGAGACTCCTGCGGCCTACATCTGGGACCTCGGGGATGGCAATGGCTCCAGCCTCAAGAACCCAGTTCACTCCTACATGGAGGAAGGCGAGTACTACATCACACTGGTCGTTATGGACCAAGGTGGATATTACTCCGAGGCGCAGACCTGGAACATCTCAGTCAACGACTCGTCGTCACCGGTTCCCGAGATTTCTGTCGAAAGGGTGGTAATTACCGGGGAAATGACTTTTCAGACCAATCAGAGAATCCAGTTCTCTGCCAGTGGTACCTCTGACAATGTCCCAATTGATCATCTGACTTTCAGCTGGGACTGGGGGGACGGGGAGTCAGATTCTGGCGTCGGCCTCTACGAAGTGGGTCATTCTTGGGTTGATGGGAATGCAGATGGCACGATCTACTCCATGGAGCTGAGAGTTAGCGATGGCACCCATTCTTCCGAACAAACGATTCTGATTCGGATACTCAATCGGGTTCCCCAGCAGATTCATGACGAAATGATGCAGACATACACCCTGACCTCCCTGAGCATGCCCGATATCTTCGTAGATGACGACGGTATGATTATGGAACACAGGTGGGACTTCGAAGACGGAGTTAACTTGGATGGTGTTGGGATGACCCTCACATCAGACTTCTCTGAAACTACTTCGTTCCTATCCAATCCGGTCGTCGGTTGGCTAGAACCGGGCATGAAGAACGTAACCTTGCAGGTGAGGGACGACGACGGGAACACTTCGATCGCTCTGCTGCAGGTGGAAGTCCTGAACCAGCGTCCGGTCGCAATCTTCAACCGCCCTATGGATGGGAACGTTAGAACGGCTTATGTCTTCGAGAGCGAGTCCTTTGACCCGGATGGGGACTCTTCCAGGCTCACGCATGTTTGGAGCATCTCTGACATGGCAGGGACAATTGAGAACGTCTCGTCCATCAGCAGGTCATTCCTCAATCCAGGACTGTACAGCGTTAGCCTCGTAGTGATAGACGAACTTGGCCTGGAGTCGGCCCCCAAGACGTACCTCTTTGGAATCGACAATCCGCTTCCCGTGCCAATTCTCTCTTTCCGCTGCCCCAGCCTCAACGGGACGATTCTAGACGATGTCCCAGAGGACGAAGTTGGAATTGTGTGGCAGGTCCCACATACAGAAGATGGTGGGGCCTTCGTTGCACCAGGAAATCCACTTAGGTTCGATGGAAGCGATAGCCACGATGCGGATCCACGATTTACCGGAAAGACGTCGACCGATCCAATGGGTTCAGACTGGAACGGCATCGTCTCTTGGATCTGGGACTTCGGCGATGCAAGCCCTGCAACGCTCGGACCAATCGTTTGGCACGAGTACGAGCGGCCTGGTGCATATGTCGTTAGACTGACTGTCATAGACGGATTCGCTAGCGGGGAGTCCAATACCACCGAGATGATAGTGTACGTGTCACAGGCCCCCGAGATAACGACTGCTAACCCAATTTCCTCCGAATACGTAGTCGTAGGAGATAGAGTGGTTCTATCTGGAAACGCCACGGACCCCGATCTGGATAGTGGTATCACTGCTTGGCTAGACGTCGATGCGAACTTTGACAGCGACGGGGACGGGGACCAGTCGAGGGACAGGGATGTCAATCTTACAGGTTCGCTGGAAATTCGATGGGATCTGGACGTGTTCACAGATGACGACTGCTACAAACTTGAAGGCTGCGATGGCGATCCCAGGAACGACTGGGGAATGTCGAATCATACATGGAGAAATCCGGGGGAAGTCAGGATTTCAATGACAGTCTGTGATGGAGTCGGGGTCTGCTCGTCAAAGGATTACGTAGTGACCGTGCTCACCATCCAAGACACCACCCCACCGAAGACCCTCTCGGACCTTACTTGGACTGATTTCATACCGGACAGGAAGAGTGCCGGACTGCTCTCTTTGGTCGCCTTAGTGGCCATTCTAGGCTGGATGGTGATGAGGCAGAAGGACGATGAGGAGCTCGATGCCAGAGACATGGTCGAGAGGTACGGGGTGGAGGAAGTTAG
>JAYZLU010000006.1:0-3456 GCA_036153975.1 Thermoplasmatota archaeon
TTCTGTCTCGTGAAGGCCATCATGTTCCCCCTCATGTCGGGAAGGAAGTGAGACTCGATGACCTGCTTGGCTACCACATCGACATTGACCGATCGCAGCACCCTTCCAAGCTCCAGTTGACAGGTCAACTTGTCTTTCATCGTGACCAGCGTCTTGTATGCCGAGTTCTGCGGGCCCGCATCCAAGGGGCCTGAATCGTGAGTCCAACCGTACCCGCGCAGGTCACCGATGGTTCCGAGCCTGCCCTCAACCAGATCCACCAGATTCCTGACATCGCTCGAGTGAGGCTGTGAGAGCGTCGCTTCGTAGAAAGCCCTCGTGTAGCTCCAAGAGCAGTCGACGTTCAGGGCCTCCTTGTCGATCTCACTAGGGTTCAGCCGAGTAGTGAGCACCAGTGGGGCATCCATCCTCCCCCCCCTGCCATCGGGAAGAATCTCTTTGGTGAAGTTGAGCAACCCGTCTAGGAGCATCAGGATGCTGTCCTCGTCACCATCGCAGTTCCTCCTCTTCGCTGCGTGGAAGAGTGGATGAGCGTAGCCTGCCGATGCCCCCGTCCACCCTATGATGCGGCAGGCAACGCCACCCGAGGTGTGCGGAGCGAGGCCAATGGCAATGTGACCTACGATGTCCTGGGCGCTCTTCGCTTGGTAGAAGGCCTCCATCCCATAGAACCTGACGAGCAGGTCGTCCACGAAGGCGCACGTAGAGAGCAGGTGCTCTACCGCCAACCTAGAGGGAATGAAGTCTTGGGGTAGCAACTCGATCATCTGCTCGTTGGAACCAATCCTAGTCCCGCGGATGTCGTGAGTGTATCCCAGCTTCACCAATTCCTTCCAAGGAGTTCCAATCTCACAAGGGCGGAAGTGAGTCACGGGAACGTCGCTCATATCGTATCGTGAGGTTCCGTCCCTGAACACCGAGATTCCGTGTTTACCTCGTAATATGCCCTTCTCAAGAGGCTCCGGAGTCTGCTCAATAGAGAATAGTCCCTTTACGGCCTTTATCTTCTCAGGAAGGCGCTCAAGTCCCAACTTCCTTCTCTTGACCTCTAGTAAAGAACTCAGGTTGACTGTTGTCCGCTCGCCTTTTTTTCGAGAATAACTCTTCTTTTTCGCACGTTCAGGCTTCATTGTTCTGCCACCACACTCCACAGGCTCGCTCGGGTCAGGCCTGTTGTGGCACGTCAGGTGAGGAGACTCGCGACCGCAGGACTCGCAGAAGCGCGGGCCCATATCTACTCTAATCGAGCCTCTGGCCGAGGCCTGAGAGATTAGTCTCTGTGGCCCCCCATTCTCTCCAATTGGGAAGATGGAGTGTACACGTGGTTTCATCTCACGGACTCCGGATTTTTCGGGCCTCCCCATGCGTGCGCCAATCCTGCAAGGAACCGCATCCTCCCAACGTAGGCCGGACACCTTCCTGACTACCATCAGGGAGCGCTCGACCTCGTAGTCGTCCAGCGTGCCTCTAGCGCGCCACCCCTCAACTGTTCGCTCCCCGTCCGCCGTTTCCTCTTCCAGAACCTTGGACAACGCGGCACGAGTCCGCTCGAGCGCCTCATCGATGTGCGGGCCTGCTTCGACCCTCTGGCATATATTCCCTTCAGCGGCATCCAGCCCTAGACCTTCCACGAGACCTTCCCAATTGGCTTGGATGACAATGTCAGAACCATCGTGGCGATGCTCGATGCCAAGGGTCATGAGCGCAGATTTCACCACCCCGTGCTCTCGTACCTCCGTCCACCTAGGCCACTCGTCCAAAATGGGAGCACCGAGCCCCAACTCGTCCTCACTTAGGTCAAACGGCCATCCCTCGACGGCTCCCTCCAGCGTGAGCGAGCCGTCGTCGTTCGCACTGATGCCTACGAGAGACTCGATCAGCGCTGGCAGGAACTGGATTGGAAGATCCGACCACCAGAGGTTCCAAGGAGGCGGTATCGCGACTCCGAAGGATTCCGAGATTTCGCGCGTCTGAACCCATGTCAACTCAACGTCTCGTAGGTAAGAGAACCAGTCTCTGCGGCGCCAGGCCCGATTGACCGGATCCTCTCCGCCTCTGCTGATGGCTCCGTTGAACGGGAGGCCAGGAGGAAGTTTGCCTCTATCGACCTCAAGCAGGTTCGCGAAGACCTCGACCTTGTCGTGGTGATCAAGGGCCTCGGCCACGTCCGAGCTCCACCAGTCTTTCGAGTATGGTGCAGGGACTAGGCTCTTGTTGTTCTCTAGGAACTCGCCGAAGCCTAGCAGAATCTCGCCTGAATCCCAAATCGAGGCCACCCTGTCCTCATACCCCCTCCATTCCTCCAAGGTTTTTGTTCTAAGGAAGGAGCCGTCTTTGAGGAGCACAGTCGGCCCCTCGATGTCGATGCAAGGGGTGACTGCGCAGGCTTTGCCCGGCCCCTCTATCTTCATCTGTGTGCCAACCGACAAGAAGCCACCCATCGCTTCCATTGTGATCGGATTGAGGCCTGCTGCAGCAAGTCCGGTGACTCGGCTCCTCCCATACCTCAATCTGAATCCACCAGGCTCGCCAGGCTCACCGAAAATCGGCCTGCCCGCAATCACGTCACCCATGTATCGATTCTGCTTAGGGATGACACGACGCTTGACTGTCGTATCATCGGCGCTTGACGACTCCCCTTTGTCGGTGAACTGCGAGATGAACTCCCATCCAGGCACCTGGAGACGCTCGGTATGGGTCTGGATCTTTGGCGCCTTCAGACACAACCCCTCACCAATGACGAGCATGACACCGCCACGGACGCGTGTCCGATAGGAGCCGTTCTCGTTTACGACGTTCCTGACCTCCTTGTATCCGGCGCATTCAATCCTCTCCGTCTCCTCTCCGTTGATCATCACCGGGCAGGCATTGACGATGAGGTCGGTCTCCTCTGGGGGAGGCTTGTACTGCAGATTCATGCGATAGAGGCCGAACTCCTCCTTCACACGCTCGACTTCCGGCACCGTCGGATAGTAACGTCCTACGCCAAGTTCGCGCCTCAGGATGTCACCAATCAGAACGCCGAGCGCCTGAGCGGTCCCTCCCGCTGCCCTGATTGGTCCGCAGAAATCTATCGAGAGAAACTCCGATCCATCTGTGTTGTTGAGAATCCTCACATCACCGATTCCGTCCAGTGGTGCGACTAGAACGGCCTCAGTAAGAACAGCGAGGCCCACCCTCAATCCAGAGTCGAGGGATTTGCTCTTGTCTCCGGTCTTGGGGTAAATCTGACGAGTCACATACAGTGAAATCATGATTGCAGCCGTCTCCCGGTCATGGGCATCGAGAAGGTCACGTAGCAGGCCTTCGATTTGCAGGGGCTCCAAATCGTGGTCATTGGGATTTGGATAGAGATACTCCTCGAGCAGCTTCTCGGTCCTGCTGGCAAGGTCAGCAGCTCTGGGTATCTCCACTGTTACCTTGAAGTCCAGTCCCTTGGCCTTGGCCCGAGAGGCT
>JAYZLU010000007.1:0-6454 GCA_036153975.1 Thermoplasmatota archaeon
ACAGATGTCATTTCCCTGCCTAAATCTTTATTGAACACAAATTCACCTAGATTAGGTATGGAAGCCACCGAGAGACTCACCGAAGCCGCCGAGAAGGAGTGGCTCGAGACGTGGGTGGCCGGACCTGGAGACAAGCGGTCGAAACTCCTCGATCCCGGCACCAGCGCCCCAGACCTCGAGTTGCTCGATCACACCGGCGCCTCGCGCCCACTGTCATCGTTCTGGTCGGACGGCCCGGCACTGTTGATGTTTTGGCGCCACTTCGGTTGCGGGTGTGGCATCGATCGATCATCAAGGCTCAACGACGAATACGCCGACTACCGGGCCTCCGGGATCAATCCCGTCATCATCGGTCAGGGCGAACCGGAGCGAGCCGCGGCATACCAGGAAAAGTACGGCATCACCTGCACCATCCTCTGCGATCCGGAGTTCGCGGCCT
This sequence comes from Thermoplasmatota archaeon, assembly GCA_036153975.1. Classification (GTDB taxonomy): domain Archaea; phylum Thermoplasmatota; class Poseidoniia; order Poseidoniales; family Thalassarchaeaceae; genus UBA36. Next base: position 440 of record JAYZLU010000007.1, read on the forward strand.
ACAGCGCCTACGGGCTCGCACATTTCGGCGTCGAGCAGGTCCTCTACGACGCTCCCGAGGAGATGTTGGGTCACTCGATGGAGATCGGAATCGGCTTCCAGGAGGACCGCCGTGCCATGAACCGCCCCCTCGTCGACGATCCGTGGATGTCCCCCGGCGAGTTCCTCGTGGACCGCTCCGGCACGATCCGCGTCTCGTACACCTACCAGTACTGCGAAGACTTCCCCGACCCGAGGGTGTTCCTCACTGCAGCCAAGATCTTCTGAGCGAGCCTGGATTCGATTATTCGTTTTTCATAAACGTACGGATTTTCCACCGGGGCGGCTCAGTCCCTACCCATTGAGTCAGATATCCGCGTAGTATTCCGTGACTGCATCCTCTAGTGTGCTCGCAGCAGCGCGCTCATCGATAGTTTGGGTCGTGCCATCCCGCCGCAGCGCCTCGCCATCGACGAATACGTCGAGCACCCTACCACCTGAGTAGATCAGGTTGGCGAGGACCCTCCTGCTATCGCGGCCCCAAGGCCGCATCCTGATGTCGTCGAGGTCCCAAGTGACCCAGTCGGTCGAGCCGTTGGTGGCAAGCCTCCAGGTCTCGGACGGGTCGAGGATTCTCGCATCCCAGTGGTCGTGGCGCTGGACCAGGCTGGCGGCCTTGGCCTCAGCGCGCATGTCCAGAGCGTTGTTGCTCGCCGCCCCGTCGGTGCCCAGACGGACGTCGACCCCCGCTTCCCTCATCGCAGGATAGGACATCGTGCCTCCGCACGCTAGCTTCTGGTTGCTGACGGGGCAGTGGACTGCGTGGGCGTGGTGGCCAGCGAGGATACGCATCTCCTTCTTGGTGACCCAGCCGCAGTGCGCGCAAACCGTGCCCTCTGTGAAGTAGTCGATCGAGTCGAGGTACTCGATCGGGTACATGCCGTTCTCGGCATGGCAGTCCGCCACCTCCTTCCTGGTCTCCGAGGTGTGGATGCTCAGGGTACAGCCGGTGTTTCGGGAGATCTCGGAGGCTTTCTTCAGGGTCTCCTCGGAGCAGGTGTAGACAGAGTGGGTACCGATGCCGTATTCGACTCTCTCTGGGCGAGGGGAGCCCTCGGCAATCAGGCGCTCCATTGTGCTGAGGGCCTGTCCCGGCCCCTCGGGGTAGGAGGGCGTCGGGAATTCTGTGATAGGCCCGCAGACGGTGCCTCTCACACCGCTCTCGGCGAGCGTTTGGGCGACCACGTCTGGATGGTAGTACATGTCGCAGGCGAAGGTCGTGCCAGTGGCGATCATCTCCGCGGCCGCAGCCCTCGTGCCAGCCTCCACGAACCCGGCGGTCAGATTCCTCTCGACCGGGAAGACCGCGGTCTCGAGCCACTCCATAAGCGGGAGGGCCTCGCCCATCGATTTGTTGAGGACCATAGCGAGGTGGGTGTGCCAGTTTTGGAAGGATCGTGTGACTAGGCGCATCGAGCCATCGATGCTCTCGACCACGTCCTCGTCACCCTTGCTGGGCGATAGGGCGCCGTCCGGGTGTAGCAGGAAGTCACCCTGCTGGACAGCGCCATCGTGGTCGATCAGCCGGGTTCCCGTGATGCGACGGGTGCCTCCGTCCATGGAGGTACACCGAGGCCGATGATACTGAATGTTTGGCCTACTCGCAGACGGCGTTGAGCACGCTGATCGTATCGCCGTCAGAGTTCTTCATCCACGCCTCGATGACATCTCCAGAGTTCATTGGCCCCACGCCCTCCGGCGTGCCAGTCCACACCAGGTCGCCGGGAGAGAGGTCGTACCACCCACTCAGATGCCCCATAATCGAATCCACCGAGTGCACCAGCAGATCGGTCGATGCCTGCTGCTTGGTATCACCGTTCAGCGAGAGTCCGATCTCCACTGCCCTGCTGTCCCACGCCGCCCAGGTGCCAAGCACCCCCGAGCCTCGGAACCCCTTTCCCTCGAGCCACGGCCACCCCTTCTTCTTCGCGAGGCTCTGCCGAGTTCTGTTGGTCGTGTCGATGCCGACGCACATCTCGACGGGATCGAGGTCGTCCCCGAGCCGAATCACCATCTCGACCTCGTGGTCGATGTGCTCGTCTGGAGCCAGCAGGGTGACGACGTTGCCCCCGTCCTCGTCGGCTTCGACCATGGCCGAGGGGGGCATCAGGAAGAAGCGGGGATAGTCGGTGATGTCACCGTAGATTTCCTTGGCATGCCCGACGTAGTTGCGGAAGACCGCCCACCCCACACCCATGGCACCTCGAATCCAGACCTCGTGATTAGCGCATCGGCACCTATCTCTCGCTCATCAGATTGAAGGCACGCCCCTGCCGGACAGATTCGATGGCCGAGGACCCGTACCGTGTGCTAGGAGTCTCTAGGGACGCAACCGACGCCGAGATTAAGCGTGCGTACCGCAAGTTGGCTCGGCAGTACCACCCCGACAGGAATCCCGACGATGCGGCGGCCGAGGAGCGCTTCAAAGCGATACAGGCCGCCTACGAGGCTATCGGCACTGCCGAAGCCCGCAGCGAGCACGACCAGCGCAGGCGCATGGAGGAAATGTTCCGAGGCGGGAGAGGGGGCTCGCCCTTCGGTGGCGGCTTCGGCGGGGGTGACCTCGGCGACATCCTCTCCCAGTTCATGGGCGGGCGAAGAGCCACCGCTACTCCCGGCTCCGACGTCCGTTTCGAGCAGCACCCCCCACAGCGTTCACAGCCGGTGCAGCCGACACGAGGGGCCGACATCGAGGCAGGGCTGGATATCACTCTGGAGCAAGCTGTCAGGGGCACCGAGGTCAGGTTCAGCCACCGTCGCATGAGGAGGTGTGCCAAGTGCAGGGGCTCCAGCTTCGGGACCTCCAAGCGCTGCGCGACCTGCAATGGCACCGGGGTTCAGACCAAGGGCAGCACGCTGACGGTCAAGGTCCCGCCCGACGCCGAGCACGGGCAGCTGCTGCGCCTCAAGGGCATGGGTCACGAGCACCCCGAGGGAGAGTCCGGGGACCTGCTAATCACACTCAGGCTCGACGCCGACGAGGGACGTCGCTGGGAGGACGGTAGGCTCATCCAGGAGGTTACCGTACCCATCACGACCCTGCTTCTGGGAGGCAAGGTCAGGATCAGGACTCCTGCAGGAAAGAGAGTGCAGATCGATGTGCCCGAGGGAACTCGCATCGGTGACCGAAGGAGGCTGCAGGGGCACGGTCACGCCGGAGGGCCGCTTGACATCGAGTTCACGCTCACCGAGCCAGACAAACTCAGCAAGTCCCAACGAGAGGCTCTCAGGAGACTCAAGGACAGTGGCCTGTGAGTCATACGCAACCAGTGAAATACCTCTCTCGCGCGGGACCGCGCTATGAGGGACTTCGCCTATGTCGCGGACTTCCTCGTCCCTAGGAGCAAGCAGTCCCACCCCTTCGTCCTCGTCATCACTCTGCTGATGCTCCCAGGGTTATCGGCTGCATTCAGCCCAATCGACATTGAGTCCTACGACCTAGAGTCTCCGGAGCTCGAAGCCAACGATGTCCTCATGGAGGAATTCTCCTCAGCTGGCGGGATCGAGGCCTTCGGGATATACCTGCGAGACCCGAATTACTTCGGCGAGCCGGACTCCGACGTCGTGATGATAGCCGACTATACCGGTGACGGCCTAGGCGCGACCGACCCCGTGGGAGGGATACTCAACCTCACCGTGCTGAGGGAGATCGACGCCAAGGCCGAGTACCTGAGGCAGCACGAGATCTCCGAGTTCTATCTCTCGTTCGCATCCCAGATCACCGGCGAGCCTGTGGTGGGCATTCTCGACCTCGCAACCGACTTCAGGGCATTCATGTCGGGTCAATCAGCCTTGACTAGCCCCAGGATCGACCCCGAGACCTTGACCATGGCACCGCCGCCAACCGACTGGGTCGACTGCGACGTCCTCGAGTGCCTGTCATTCGACGACGAGAACCTCACTCAGTCTCACATCGACCTAGCCGCACACAGGCTGGCCAATCACAGTTCAGGCGCCTTCCTCAGGCTCCTGTCCCAGGATCGAGGATTCACCCCGGACCAATCAAGCACTGTGTTCGGACCTTACGACCACCAACTCCTCGCGGACGGAACCATCACTGCCGAGGAATGGGGCCCTGGGCGTTGGTCGGCATCTTCTGCGTGGCTGCTCATCAACTTCGAAAGAGAGGCCATGCAGAGAAACGGCTGGTCATTCTCGTGGTTGAACTCCAGTTCGGATTTCGGATATGAGTGGGACGGAGTCACACTTGAGACCAAACCAATCCACAACTCGGTCGAGCAGTGCCGTCAGAGAGCTCTGGCGGGCGAGGAACTCTGCTCGATGGAATGGCTCTATCTGGCCCTCGAGGAGGACCTGAGAGCCACTGATGACATGGTCGTCACTCTGATGCTAGCTGAGGGCGTCAACGTCGAGATCAACCGCGAGCTGCTGTCGAGCGCCTTTCTGATTGCGATAATGGCATTGGTTGTCACCATGCTGCTGTGGCTCAGTCTGAGGAGGGCGTCCGATGTGGCCATCGTGTCAGTCGGCCTGATACTGTCGTTGATTTGGATGCAGGGCCTGATCGGATGGACGATAATATTGGGGCAGAGATCGGGGATGGAAGTGATATTCCGCTCACAGTTCTCCAATCTCCTGCCGATTCTGGTCCTGGCTCTTGGCATAGACGACAGCCTACACGCGCTGCACAGGTACAAGGAGGAGAGAAGGGGGGGAGCCAGTCCCGAGCGGGCTGCTCACACCGCTGTCACCAGAGTCGGCCGTGCTATCCTGCTGACCTCGACCACCACCATAGTCGCGTTCATGGCCAACATGACCTCGAGCATTGCCGCCCTGCGCTCCTTTGGCATAGAAGCCGGTCTCGGGGTGCTGTCCGCATTCATCCTCACCGGCCTTTGGGTCCCGCTGGCCCGCTACGACTTCGACCAGTGGATGGAGTCAAGAGGGAAGTTGCAGGAGGAGAAGGAGGGTCTGGTGCACATGATTCCGAAGACGTGGCTGGCCGCGGTCACGACCAATTCAGCGAGATACGCCCCGGTGGTCGCCATTCTGACCATCTTAATCACCGCGGTGGCCGTTCCGATGATGCTCTCTCTAGAGGGGGACTTCCAGGTCGAGGATTTCATCGAGGGCGAATCCGACCTAGCGGTGGGGATTAGTCTGGTCAACGAGCGCTTCAGCGACGAGGGCGAGCCAGGCTCCATACTGGTCGAGGGCGACATGGCGAATCCCAAGGTGATAGCCGCCTTCGGAGAGCTCCGTATCAACGTGAACTCTCACGGACCGGAGGACCCGGACCAGATTTCTCGCCTTCCGACGGGAGAGGTAGAGCTGCGAGCCATAGACGGGATACTAGTCTTCGCCAAGGCCGCGATGGCATGGAACATAACCCCCTTCGTCGAGGCGGGTTGGGACCCATCCGCAAGTAAGGGGGGAGTCGGCTGCGACACGGACTTCCTAGGCCTGCCTTCGCTGGATGACAGGGAGTGCCTGGTATTCCTATACGGCTTCGTGCTGACCCGGGGGGTCCCCAAGAGTGGCGGCTACCCCTCAATGCCACCTTCCATAGTCGCTGAGTACATCCAAGCAGCCGAGGAGCTGGACTACGAAAGCCCCTGGCTCACTGTCCTCGGCGAGACCCCGCACTACCCTCGCGCCTCAATCACCTTCGGCATCTCCAGCCCCGAGCAGTTCGCTTTGGTCGGGCCGTCCCTGGATCAACTGGAGGAGGACATGGCACCGTTGCAGGAGCTTGCGCGGAACTCCCTCAGGATGCGCGGCGAGCTCTCCTCGGCTGACGAGGAGTACCCGGTCACTTGGGCAATCCCGACCGGCGAGCCCGTCGTCAGGTTCGTCGCCGCTGACTCGATGCAGGAAGAGATGCAGGACACCCTGCTTCTGGGCGTGGTGCTCTGCACAATCACCCTGTGGTGGGGCTTCCGGGAGGAGACCTCGGCGAGGCAGCGATGGGAGGAGGAGATGCGGGACCGCGCTGACTTCGCTCGCAGAGTGGGGT
>JAYZLU010000008.1:0-6426 GCA_036153975.1 Thermoplasmatota archaeon
ACCTAGGATCTTGCCACCTGTGATCCTGATGCTCGTACCCAATCGGGGGGCTCGTCCCTCGAAAGACGCGAGTAGGCCGCCTTCGTGAGAGGCCTCGGTGACCCGGCCCGAGAAACTCATGCGATCAGTCCCGACGACGCGTGTACATGAGTGCAGCGAAGACAGACATCATCACAGACAATATCCCTAACGAGGGAATTGGACTCCCTCCTGATTCTTCATAACTGGAAAATCCGTCCCCGTCTCCGGGCATTGAAGCAGCGTCAATGAAGGGATGTTCCTCTGTACACATGAATGACTCGTCGCACCCAGTGAGCACTAGATTCTTATTTCCCGGTGTCAACAACGACGAGTCTACCCACTCGCTTTCCCACGAGTTCCCAGTGACTGTAACTTCGACTTCACGGAGATCATCTTCGGGAATCAACAAAGTGAAGGTAACCGATTCTCCGTCCGGGTCGCTGTATTGCCCGGAGATTCTCCATAGATGACCGTTCCAGTCGACCGGATTCACAGCAATCAACGGAGGGAAACCCATCTTCTTGATTCCAAAGTCGTATACCTTTTCCATTGAGTGACCTTGAAGACTGGTAACGCGAACCCAAACGAAAACATCGCCTGGTAGCATACTCGCCGATGCAACTTCGATTTCAGCAGTCCGATGCGCCCAGCCATTCAAGGAAGCCACCTCGATATTTTTTGGCTGACCTCCCTGCACTAGCCCCACCTCAACCTCCACGGCGGTTGCGACCCATTCGCTTGCAAGTTCTAGGGTAAACGGATGCGGGTCACTCAACAGAACGATGTTCAGTACCGGCTCGTCAGTTGACACTGTAATCGGCACACCGACGTACCAGGATCTGTTTCCCGATGATTGCCCGGCTTCGTCAGTTGCTTCGCAGGTGATACTCACAGTCCCTTCGATGGTTACCCACAACGAGCGGTCGATGCCCTGTGAGATTTCCCCAGTGTCCCCTGCACTGCAATCGATATTCAGTTTCGAGACACCAGACTCATCGGAGAACCAAGTAGAGAGAGCCTGCCATGAGGCCCATTTCCTCTGACCATCCTCGTCGACTGGGAACCAGGAGCCGTCCTCGGGTGCTGCATCGGTCCAGGTTGGAGGGTCGTCGACTGGTATGGGAGAAGTGGTGAAGTCGGCGAAGAGATCCTCGCCGTATGGCCAGACCCCCCTTTCGAGGCTTGGGAATAGGGTGTAGGTCAGGCTGCCGTCTTCATTTTGGTTCAACTCGTACTGGGAAGAACCGTCACCTATGCAGCTGCCCCTGTGGGGCGGCGACTCCCCACCGGGGTTGCCCTCGTCAGGGCCGACGTACCGACCCTCGCACTCTTCCCATTGGTCGAGCCTCAAGTCTTGGATGTACGGGAAGGTGAAGTCCAGTTTGGCATTGCTCATGTTGGAGGAGTTGAAGGCAATTGTGAAGTCATTGGGATTCGAAACCCCCTGGATCTCCAGCGTCGCATTCAGCCAGAGGACCACTCTGCACTCGTCTGCCCCATCGGACTCGTTGATTTCTGTGTCACAGTCACGTTCCACTGAAGGTCGAACCGGAATCTCGTAGCAGTCCCCCTGGTTGAATCCCTGGCAGTCCCTACCTTCAGCGTGACTGGGGGGGACGCCATTGTACTCCGTGATATCCATCCCATCGTTCTGCCAAGTGGTGTTCTTCCAGTCCACGCCCACTCCCCCCCGGTGAGCAGACCCATCGCGGATGCCAATTCTGGTGAGGCTGTACTGAAGGCAGTCTGCAGCAATCAGTATCACTGCACCCACTTCGTCAGTCGACAGCCAGTCATCGCCCCCAGAGGGAACGATTCCCTCCAGATACTCATCGAGGTCGTCTCTGATGTCGTCGGCCAGAGTCCAGTTGATCCAAGCCATGGCAGCGACTTGGGCAGTCTGCCAATCCTCGTCGACTTGGATGTCGAACACTGCCTTGTCATAGATGAACATGTCCTCGAAGGTAATGGAGCTGCACTGCTCCTCTAGCGATCCCCCCCCTCCGAACTGCTCACGCCGCTGTTCAACCTCATCCAATGAGGGGCCATGGGTTTGTAGCGGAAAGAGCGGGAACAACATGATGAACGTCAGGGTGAAGGCAAGTGCCGAGGCGGTCTGAACTCTGTTCAACGAACTACTGGTAATTAGCAAGGACATGATTCTATCGTAGTAAATTTTGAGATTTAGGGTACCCTAAATTCATATATTATTTTAGATTCGCAACTGCATGGCAGACGAGTTTCTGTGGTCCGATATCTTGGCAGGCTCTCTTATCGGGTTCAGAGAAGCCGTTGAAGCCGCTCTGATAATCGGTGTTCTGATGACTTGGTTAGTGCGCAGCGATCGTGGCTTACTTTCCCGATGGATTTGGTTTGGTGTCGGAGCCGGAATAGCCGCCAGCCTAGTTGTTGCCTCCTTGTTTGCTTGGGTATGGGGGGGGATGGAGTCTTTCGAAGATCACGAGGCGATGTTCGAAGGCGTGCTTGAGTTGTTTGCCGCGTTGCTTCTTACGCTTGTCATTGTCCACTTCATACGTCACCCGTCGGCGCGAGAGCTGGAGGCATGGGCCGACGAGGCTTTCCAACAGAAGCAGGGCATGGGTTTGTTCCTGATATCGTTCCTTTCAGTGTGGAGAGAAGGTTCGGAGACGGTAATATTCATCGGCGCTGGGACCGAAGGGACAAACGCGATTGTCGGCGTTTTCTTTGGAATCGCCGTTGCCACAGTCCTTGCCTACGGATTCTTCTCTCGTGGAATGGAAATTGACATCTCCAAACTTTTCAAAATCACTAATGTTCTGCTTATCCTGTTCGCAGCCGGCCTAGTAGCCCACGGATTCCATGAGCTTCAGGAGGCCGGCGTCGCTCCGGTCGTCATTGAGGAGGTTTGGGATGTCAATCCTGGAGTCGATTCATCTGAAGAATATCCACTATTGCATGAGAAGGGGGCCATAGGGGGCATCTTCAAGGCGCTGTTTGGGTGGAACGGCAATCCGTCGCTACTTGAGGTGCTAGCATGGTGTGCATACTCAGGAGGGATGCTCTTCATGCTGAAAAGGGGAAGTGAAAACTCAACATCAATGCAGATGAAAGGTGGTCCACGACAAATTGCCTAGGCAGTATCGTCGGCTACCATTCTGATAGCCCCGTCATCGTAGAAGATCTGGATGTTGTCACGGACCTTGAAAGTCAGTGCGGCTAGTGCCTCGTAAACATCCCTCTCCTCGACCTTGAACGCTTCAGCCGCGCGCTTAGTGGACCATGGAATCTCCACGAAGTCCGATGCTGAGATCCATTTGAGCAGCCGGAGCTCGAAGTCAGTCAGGTCCCCGATTGGCATCCTATCCCTCGGATGGCTGCTCCGGCAATCAACCCTGCCCCGTTCGTTGGCTGTCGTAGGACTCTACCATCAGCCTGATGGATTCCTCGACACTGATGTCCCCGTCGAGCAAGCTTCCCAGAGAGTGGAGGAATGGCGAATGGTGCCCCAGCTTCTCCGACCTATTGAGGAACATCCGCGTCGCACGCACGCCTTCGGCTACCATGTGCATCTCATCAAGGGCCTGATCGAGGCTCTTACCCGCACCGAGTTTCTCTCCAAGCGTGCGGTTCCGGCTGCGAGGGCTCGTCGCGGTCACATACAGGTCGCCTATGCCGGCCGGTCCGAAGGCAGTCTTGGGATCAGCCCCCATGGCGCCTAGCAACCCAATGCCCTCGCTGTATCCAGAGAGGACGAGTGCGGCCTTCAGATTGTCACCGCCTATCGATTCCTTGAGGCCATCCACTAGCCCACAGGCAAGTGCCACGGTGTTCTTGTACGCCCCCCACAACTCTGCACCCAATGGGTCCTCTGCCGGTGTCAGAATCAGGGAATCCGTTGACAGACGCTCTGCTATCCTCTCCGCCACGCTCCAGTCATGACACGCCACTAGGGCGTTGGTCATGACGCCACGAGCCACTTCCGGAGCGATGGTGGGCCCCGTCATGACGACGACTGGATTGGCCAATCCTGCATCCATCAGCCGTCTTTCTATGGCATCGGAGATCATCCCGGAGCCACCCTCTTCCGAGGGCGCAAGGCCTTTCGCTAGGTCGATTAGGAGGTGGGATGGGCGAAGGTGGGGGATTAGATCGTCAACGACACTCAGGATGACACCGCTGGGTAGTGCTAGGACTAGTATCTCGCAGGACTCTGTGACGTCGGTGATCTCCATGGTGGATTGTAGTCGTGGAATCTCATAGCCAGGTAGGTACTTTTCGTTTTCACTCTTCGTCATGAGGGACTCGTAGACGTCTTGCTCTATGGTCCAGCCCAGTACGTTGTGGCCATCCTCGCACCAGACATACGCTAGGGCCGTACCCCAGTTGCCCAGACCGAGTATGCCGATTCGTCCCATTTGAGCCGACTTCGCGGCGCAGCAATCCGGTTATGACACTATGGGGATGAACAACTTGCATGCGCTGCCTTCTTGGCGAGGGATTCGTCGCACGGTGCAAGCAGGGGTACCCGAGTGGTCAAAGGGGCTGGGTTTAGGTCCCAGTGCGTAGTGCTTCGCAGGTTCAAATCCTGTCCCCTGCACCATTTCCAGACGACTTCTTCGATTACGCTGCATTGAAGTTCAATGGTCACAGCGTCAAATCGAGCAGGGGTACCCGAGTGGTCAAAGGGGCAGCGTTCAGGTCGCTGTGCGTAGTGCTTCGCAGGTTCGAATCCTGCCCCCTGCACCATTGACGACGCATCGGTCATCCGAGCCGGATTCTCTTGGACTTCAGCTTGGCGGCCTGTCTGCTCTGCCACTTGAGTATTCGATATCCCATGATTGAGAGGAAAATGAGGCTCAGTGAGATTACCAGCCACGTGTTCTCTCCGAATGGCCTAGTTGGATCCTTCGAGAATTCCCCATCACCAGAAATGGAATTCACCCTGCCGTCCTTCGCATCAGGAATTCCGTCATTATCATCGTCTGGATCGAAGAGATCGACCACACCGTCACCATCGGTGTCCAATACATCGACGTCCGCGAGTGTGACCGTAACCCCCTCCTCTTCCTCTTCCACAATCTCTCCTTCGAGAAGTGGGCATCCGAGTTTGTTTCCTAGCGCTAACTTGTGAGCGAAGTTCTCGAAGCTATCGTTCAATCCCTCTTCGTCGGGGCACTGGTCGCTGTTGTCACCCACCTGGTCACCATCCGAGTCCACCCATTCGTTTGGATCGTTGTCGTCCCAGTCGAAGTTGTCACCGAAGGTGTCGCCATCCGAGTCGAGCCATTCGGATGGATTGAGCGGAAATGAGTCATTTCCATCGTCGTAACCGTCGCCGTCATCATCGTCGTCCTGATTGTTGCCGATGCTGTCACCGTCGCTGTCGAGCCACTCTGTGCTGTCTAGCGGGAACGCGTCATCCAGATCGACATACGGGTTGTTGTCAACGTCGTTGACGCCGTCGTTGTCGTCGTCCTCATCGGCATTGTCTCCAATGCCGTCCCCATCGAAGTCCGACCATTCCTCGGGATCGTTGGGAAACACGTCGAACATGTCATCTCGTCCGTCATTGTCGTCGTCGGAGTCGCTGTTGTCCCCCACTCCGTCATTGTCCTCGTCTTCCCACTCGCCTTGGTTGTAAGGGAATAGGTCGATAGTGTCGTTCACGCCATCGTTGTCGTCATCGATATCCAGACTGTCAGGTATGCCGTCTCCGTCGGAGTCGATGGAGACCTCAGGATCAAGCGGATCGAAGTCATATCGGTCCTCGACGCCATCATCGTCGTCATCCAGGTCAGTCACGTCTGGAGTCATGTCACCGTCGAAGTCTGGCTTGCACAAATCGAAGTTGATTGATCCGAGTTGCACAGTCGAGTTGAACGGGGGACAGGCAGTTTGCGAGTCGGCTAGGTGCTCGTCCACGTAATACCCAATCGAAGCCTGATTGCACGACGCCTGTCCCCTCAGGTTCGAGTAGTGGCCCTTGGTGCACCCGGTCTGATTGAGCGAAGCCGGTAGTGGGACGCTGTATCCCCTGTCCGCGAGGATGCATGAAGTCTGGGACGCGTTAGGCTGGAATGTCCCGGTGGAGCACGGTATCTGAGCGCCCGACCCATGACGCAGGTCAATGTTGGCCGGAGACATCTGGTTCGCTGTGGTTCCGTCCCCGAGCTGGCCGTAGGCATTGTAGCCCCAACAATAGAGGGTAGCATCATCCAGAATCGCACAGGAGTGTCGCTGGCCCACGGAGATCGAAAGCGCGTCCTTACCCACGGGCAGGTTCACTGTGTCTGGAATCGATGTGTCGGTCTGGCTCCCGTCTCCAAGCTGGCCCTCCGAGTTGCCACCCCAGCAGGAGACGCTGCCACTGTCGAAAAGGGCACAACTGTGGTACATCCCCGTCGAGACTTGGACGGGGGACTC
>JAYZLU010000009.1:0-5506 GCA_036153975.1 Thermoplasmatota archaeon
ACACGCTCCCTCCTGCTGCATGTTCGGGCCATAGTACCCGGCGATGCGGGACCGCATGGGGTTTCTCACGTTCGCCTCTACCTTGTCGAGGCCAATCTCGTCGACCATCACGTGTAGTAGGTGGTGGACGTTGACCGTCCCCTCCAGAGTGAGTCCGGAGGTCCTCCCGAGGACGTCGTTGGTCTTCGCCAGCAGCAAGGGGTCGTCCCTTAGCCGGGTCAGGTCCTCGTGCAGGTTGCCCGCCGTCGCAGCGCATGGGGTGATGATGTCAAGGCCTTTCGACTCGGCCAGAGCCAGGGTCCTGGCGTTCAAGGTGACTTGCAGGACGTCGTTGGCCTGCCTGATGATCCCCGCCCCGCAGCTCGTCGCGCCATCGAGGGGGATTAGCTCGATGCCTAGGGAACGGGCGGCGGGCGGCATCGTGTCCGCCACCTCCGGAGCGCTGCTGTGTGCCACGTTGCCGGGGTGGTATGCGTACTTCAGCGCCATCAGAATCGCCCGTCCAGTTCGTTGAATATCGCGACCACCTCGTGGTGGTTCTCTATTGAGGAGTTGAACTGCTGGGGCATCTTTCCGATGCCGGCGGGCGGGGCCACCATGCCCAGCATGCCGTTGAACATGTTGCCGCCGGTCCTCGTGAATCCGAACACCATCCTAGCGGTGACGCCTGAGAACAGATTGCCGAGCAGGCCCCCCGGACCGAGCACCTGGCGGTAGATCACGGTGTCATTGACCCTACCGCTGCTCTTGACCGTCCAGGTGTACCACCAGACGTGCTTGCCGTGCCTGCCGTTGTAGGCGTCTCTGGTCAGCGTCGCAGTCTTGGCCTCCAGGAGCGTGTCGGAGATTGCCCGTGCGTTAGAGGCCTGACGCCGAATCGGGGCTAGGTCGGTCTCTGCCTTGATGCCGTTGCCCGAGCCGACGAGTTCGTCAATCTCGGACCTCCTGTGAGGGGATGTCCGGGGGTCGTTCCTGCGCGCCCACGCGCTCGCGAGCACTGCTGGTCCGAGGTAGCCGTTTGCGTGAGGCACAGCGTCGGAGCTGGCGTGGAGAAGGGTATGGCTCTGGTAGTCGGTTACCGAATGGAGGTGCGAGGCTGCGGCTGGGTCCATGGTCCCCATGGGGCCCTGTGGTGTGGATGCGCCTTCTCGGGTGGCTGCGACCATCCAGGGCTTGCTCGACTCGCGCTTCCTCTCCAACGACCATGGGTCGATCACTAGGTCTCGAACGACGTCGAACCCGGGGAGGGGCTCGATGCGAATCCTGACGGCGCCGTCGCGAGTAGGAGCGACTGAGTCGAGCCTGGCTAGGCCGGGCATGACGAGTCGTCCGTTGACGGTAATGGCCGTGTTCGGGTCGTCGCAAGCGCCGTCGCGGAACGTGAGCGAGCCATCCTGCGAGTCCTTGAGAGTTCGAAGGGCATCCAAGATCGACATGTGGCCGGGCAGTGCGCACATCCAGGTGTCCTTGCCAGTGCAGGCAACAACTGGGTCGTACCTGAATATGGTGATCTCCGCTTGTATGGAGTCGGCGAGGAGGGTGGGCAGGGTGAATCCGTCCTCGCCCTCAGCGCCTCCAGAACCGTCGCCAGAGACGTGGTCCTTGATGGGGTCGACCATGTCCTCACGGAACTTCCCCATGCCGTCCACAGCTGCCAGTGTGGGCAGGGCCTCGATGGCCCATGCCGCTGCGGGGGAGTCGTAGTCGACGTCGCAGTCAACGCGGTCGACGAGGCGTGTTGCTCCGAGTTGCTCGAGTCGCCGGTCCCAGTCCTTTCCTGACTCGCAGTAGAACTCGTAGCTGGTGTCCCCCAGGGCGCAGACCGAGAAGTGCACTCCATCCAGCCTTGCTGCGGCGTCCGAACTCGCGAACTGCCAGAGCTCCTCAGCGTTGTCGGGCATCTCCCCCTCGCCCCAAGTCGAGCAGACTATCAGAACCCGCTTCTTCACGGATAGCGAGTTGAAGTCGAAGCCGTCCATGTCGTGGACCGTACCCTCCAAGCCGTAGCCCTTCGCTTGCTTGGCGAGCTTGGCTGACAGGTCCTCGGAATTGCCGGATTGGGAGCCGAACAGGATATCGAGGGACCTGTCGCCGACGGTCAGCAGCTGCTCGATGCCTTCGCCGACTTCGACGTCCTCCACCGCAGCCTCCTCTGGCACCGCCTCCGGAGTCTCAGGCACGGGGGCCTCCTCGGCCTCGGCAGCTTCACTTGGCGGGCCCTCAACCACCATGATGACGTCAACCGGGCAGGCCTCGGCGGCGTCAAGGATGTCGTCAGACATGGCTGAGATAATCTCGGGCTTGAGACCCGACTGGTCCGTGTTTCTGTCGAAGCCGCCGTCGATTCGGACTGTCGGCTTGATGAAGCAGGTGTCGTCGGTCACTTCGAAGACATCCGGTGCCGCCTCCTCGCATGCATCGCAGACGATGCATCCATCATCGATGTAGACGCTGAATATGGTCACGCATACCGCTCCTCTAGGGGTGGTTCTGCCACTGATAACAGATTATTGAACATGCTCATCGGGCAGGCTGCCTGATTAATGTAAGGGGCTCCTGCGGCTCGGGCTCACATGTCCATGCCGTCGAACTCGCCCTCGCCCATCGGGCCTGCGCTCTTGCTGGAGATGACATCGTCGATCCTGAGGATCATCACAGCGGTCTCCGAGGCGCTCTGAATGGCCTGCTCGACCACTCTGCTGGGCTCGAAGACCTTGGCCTTGCCCATGTCGGCGACACCTCCGTTGAAGACATTGACACCGTGTTTGGACTTGCCCTCGGAGTGCGCCTTCCTCAGATCGATGATTGTGTTCACGGGGTCTAGCCCGGCATTCTCGGCGAGCGTCCGGGGAATCACCTCGAGGGCGCTGGAGAAGGCCTCGATAGCCATCTGCTCTCTACCGCCGATGCCCTCTGCGTACGAGCGCAGGTCACGGCTCAGCGCGGCGACCACAGAGCCCCCGCCGGTGAGGACCGAGCCGTCCTCGTAAGCCACAGCGACTACGCCAATCGCATCCTCGAAGGCGCGCTTGACCTCGTCGACGACGTGCTCCGTGCCCCCTCGAAGGAGGACGGAGACACTCTTCGCCTCGGGGCAGCCCTCTACGAAAACCATGTCCGAATCGCCGATCTTCCGCTCGTCGACCTTCGCAGCCGAGCCTAGATCGTCTGCAGAAAGATCATCGATGTTGGTAACAATGCGCCCACCAGTGGCCTTTGAGAGGGCTTCCATGTCACTCTTCTTGGCACGCCTGATCGCGAAGATTCCCGCCTTGGCCATATAGTGCTGGGCCAGGTCGTCGATCCCCTTCTGGCAGATGACGACATTAGCGCCGGATGCTTGGATCTTGTCGACTAGGGAGCGCAGGAACTGCTCCTCCTCGTCGAGGAACTGGGAGAGCATATTGGGATCGGTGATCTGAATCTTCGCATCGACCTCAGTCTTCTTGACCTCTATTGCCGAGTTGACCAGAGCGATGCTAGCCTCAGAGACAGAGCGAGGCATGCCACTGTGCACGCGCTCCTTGTCGAGGATGATGCCGTCGACTAAAGCGCTGTCGCGAATCGAGCCTCCTTGCTTCTTCTGAACCTTGATGTCGTCGAGGTCGACGATGACTTCGCCATCGTCCTGCTGAGCCACTGCGAGCACCGCGTTCACGCTGATCTCGGAGAGGAACTCCTTCACTGCGCCCGCGCTCTTGCCCGTGAGGGCAGTCTTAGCGACCTCGCCCAGCATCTTCTCGTTGACATCGACCCCGTGGGCGTCAATCAACTCGACAGCCTTGTCGGAAGCGAGCCTGAAGCCCTCGCAGATGACGGTGGGGTGCACGTTCTGATCGACTAGGTCCTCGCTCCTCTTGAGCAGCTCTCCAGCAATCACTACCGCGCTCGTGGTGCCGTCGTGGCAATGCTGGTCTTGGGTCTTGGCGATCTCAATGATCATCTTGGCAGCGGGATGCTCTATATCCATCTCCTTGAGGATCGTCGCACCGTCGTTGGTGATGACGACGTCCCCCATGGTGTCGACCAGCATCTTGTCCATTCCCTTCGGGCCCAGAGTCGAGCGGACGGCGTCAGCGACCGCTTTCGCCGCAGCGATGTTGTTGCCCTGTGCGCTTTTGCCGCTGGTTCTGGTCGTGCCTTCTTTCATGATGAAAATAGGCTGATGACCATCGTACATCGGAAATCACGCTCCTGAATTCGGCGACTCGGGCACCACAGGGGGGCTCATAAGGCCTCGCACACCATCACTATTGCACATTATTTGCCCTCACTCGTCCTTCAGGGAGTCGAGCCACCGCTGGCCGTAATGCTGCCACTGCTCCATGGTCCACCCCTCGGGAAGGCCGCTCTCCGGAAGCGGGGGCGCAACGGGGGCGGTAGGAGCTGGAGTCGGCGATGGAGGCTCCGGAGAGGGTGGAGGGGCGGGTTCATCAGGTGGCGGTGGAGGGGGTTCGTCTGCGGTCGGTGCGATGGGAGGGGGCTGTTCGAAAAGCTCCTTGGAGCCGCCGTACATCGAATTTGCGATGTCGTCTGCCGATGGCAGTTGATCCTCTTCGAATTTCTTTCCGTCCCAGCCATCGACCGTCATCTTGTAATCGTCA
The DNA here is from genome assembly GCA_036153975.1 of Thermoplasmatota archaeon. Lineage (GTDB taxonomy): Archaea > Thermoplasmatota > Poseidoniia > Poseidoniales > Thalassarchaeaceae > UBA36. The sequence continues at coordinate 4,605 of JAYZLU010000009.1, forward strand.
AGCGTGGACACCTCCTCCAGAGGAGACCTCGCGCTCCGAAGGACCCTGAAAGTCACGACCAGGACTGCGATAATGATAGCGAGGCCGACGGCAATAAGGATGTAGTTCGCGCCCTGCCACGCGACCTCTTCGACGTCGGGTCCTTCTTGGATCGGCACTGGCTTGACCAATGTGATCTGCGTTGTCTTGCTAGTGGTGTCTAATTCGCTGATGATCATCAGAGTAATGTTGAATTCGACCAAGTTTTCTTGTAGGTTTTCCAAGTTTTCCTCCCTGACGTCCAAGTGTATGGTCACGTTCCTGCTCTCGCCGGCCTTCAACACGAAGTTCCTGTCTTCTTCGGCGATTCTGGCGCTATAGATGGTCCACTGGTTTCCCAGTTCGACCTCCGCTCTGATTTGCTGGTCTAGCTCTGGATGAGCGCTACGGACGGTGTAAACGAGGGAGTAGTCGTCTCCCGACTCAGAAATGAGCATCGCATCGGAAGAGGGCGGGGGCGGGAGAGCCAGGAGGTATCCGACGGTACCGACATCGAACTTGGCTTCACCCTCGCTGTAGAGTCCCGATTCTACGCTAATAGCTCGCAACGTGATGACTCGCGTGCCGTCAACACCGGAATCGAAAGAGTAGCTCACGCTCAGGTTGTACGAGGAGCCGGGCGCTATGTAGGGGGTCCTGCCGCCAGAAAGACCGGATGCAAAGGCAGAGACGTCTGATGCGAATGACAGGTCGATGGTGAAGGCGTCATCGACGTTGCCGGTGTTCCAGATCTCCCACTTCAGGGTCCTAGCGTCAGTTCCAGCAGCGAAGACCTCTTCGGACAGGTCCCGATCCTCCACTTCCACTAGGTTGGTCACGGGAACAGTCAGGTAGAAGTTAGCCGTAGACTGGTATGTCTGATC
>JAYZLU010000010.1:0-3729 GCA_036153975.1 Thermoplasmatota archaeon
TGGTCCTCACCAGCCAGACCCCACCAAAGAGCGTGTCCCATAGCCCCATGTTATCCCTCTTAAAGCGGTAGAATAGGTAGTCCACCATAGGTGGAAAAAGAAGGCCCAGCCCTATACCGAGAAGAACCTGCCCGCTGGTTTCCCCGATGTCCTGAATGGAAGTGGCGACCATGAGGGTCCCAACCAACACGACTACGAATGTCAGCCCCTTAATCAGTAGATAGTAGGGATTGGGCGCTACACCTTTGGAATTGACATAAGTCGTCCTGCTGATCCAGTTTCCTACCGTTCTGCCCGTCGAGCGGGGCATGAAGCCCAAGTTGAAAAACATCAAGAGCAATCCTAGGATAATGAAATATGTGAAGTCTGCATAGACTCCCCAAGCGTTGATTGCAATAATCGGGACACACCACCCATAAGAGACTGCGAAGTCCGAGCCTCGACGGATGAGGCGCTGACCGCTGGTTACCTCTTCGAACCCATTTGGCAGCGTCTTGACCTCCCTCGTTTTCCTCGCCCTTGGGGTGCGGGCCTTCCTCTCTCGTCTTCGAGACCTCGGCTTCTCCTTGGGGGCCTCATGTACGGGCTCGGGTTCAAGGACCGTGGTTGGGGGGGGCGTTGGGGCAACTGGTGGTGGCTCCTGCGTCCCTTCTCCGGATCGTATCTTGTCAGCCTTCTCTAGCAAGCCCATCTGTCAACCCCCATACCTTTCAGCTACTCGTTTATACAGTTCGAAATCGGGAGATTCTACGAAGTTGTGCATGACGGTGTCGGGCAGGTCGCCAAGGAGGTCGTTAATCATCCCGAAGAAACGAACGCGAGAATCGTCATCCGTATGCTGTGGGTCCTTACCCACCTGCTGGAATAGAGCAAATGACTCTGATTCGATGAAGCTGTTAGTGAAATCATCCGGCATCTCGCCCAAGAGGCTGTTTATGACGACGAAGAAACGATGGAATTCCTCATCAGCGGATCTAAAGCTCTGGATCGCAACGGCGAACTCGTCGAAATCGAGTGTTCCAGAGTCATCGAGGTCGGCCTTGTCGAAGAAAGACTTGAGGGAATTGAGGTCCAGATTGTACAGAGTCTCACTGGAGATTCCTGTGGCGTCAGAGACCCTGACGACGAAATCCTCGTCATCCATGGCTTCTAGGAATTCAGAGAAAGACATCTCGTTGCCCTCTTCGGGAACGGAGATCAACTCAACCGTCGGCTTGATGGAACGCAGATCGTGCTGCTCCTTCTTCCTCAGTACGATGATCTCCCGGTCTAGTTCAGAGCCGAATCGATCAGAGAACCTGTCCATCAGGCTGCCCGACTTGCCCGAAGCAATCCGATCTATTTGCCCATACATGCTGTCCCTAGACCCAATGCCGATGCTCGGATCGGAAGTCTTCCTATTTTTCCAGACAGACTTGAAGTCCGAGGCTGAGGCCTGCTGACTGGTCATCGGAAGGTCACCCAAGGCATTGGCTGCGTCTAAGAGATCCGCATCACCGCTCAACTCCTGTGGGAATCCAAACTGGGGGGGTGGAGGATGAAGGGGAAAATCGAGCGGCGGGGGTGGCATCACCAATCCCGGAGGCGGTGGCGGCAATGTGGAATCGTCACCATCGGAATCGGATTCAATGCTGTCTAGAGCATCAACCATGCCATGCTTCCGGAGTCCTCCACTATTCAATATTCTGTGGTTGCGGGAACCCTGAGCATCGATTATTGCTGCGTTACTTCTGCCCAGCCCTTCAGTGAGAGAAATGTGGCCATGGCCTCGCTCACCTCGAAGATATCCCCCGCGTTACCCTCGATCCTCTCCTCGGCCATTTCTGCAGTGGCATCATCGATGAGTATCCTGACCGTCATTCGATTTTGCTGACTGAAAACCACGGACTCATTCATGGGCTCGAACCTGTCGCTTGCGCTGGGATCCAGCCTATGCAAAGGAAACTCCGTGACCCTGAGGCCGGATTTTCCATGTAGGCTACCCACCCATCGAATAACTCTCTTAGTGTCAACCGTGACTGCTTCGTCTGTCTCACCAGCACTTCCCATGACTACTGAGGCATCACCTTTGACCAGCTCCCAGAATATTGGAGTGCACGTCTCGCCGAAAACCAACAGTGCCCTATCGTCCCGCAGGCGACTGACTCGTTCCGGTGACTCAGCCAGTTCGGCGAGCTCCAATATCCGCGCCTTACCGGCAGATCTAACTTGGCTTCGCGGTAATCTAACCCTAGTCTTCAGTATCTCATGGAGCCTCTCTAAGGTAATTTTCCTATCTGGTCCCTTCTCTGAGATGACTCTGAGCTGTTCCAACATGGAATCCATTCCTAATCTGGCCCTATTTCCCCAACTCACATCTGGTCCTGCCAGAGCAGATTGGACGTCGATTCCCTCCCCTCGGATATAATTCACAATCTCCCTCCTTGCGTTGGAATCGAGGTGAAGCAGATTAGGATCCCTCACGTGAATGTGAAATCCCCGATGTCCGGAGAATGTGGTTTGGACGTATTCCTCTCTGAATCCGAACTCTGGGTGCAGAAAATCCGACCATAGCCTCCAAGCCTGATGCTGTATGTTATCAATCATGGTGGGAAAATCAGTATCCGACACACCTGGAAGGTGATCTCCATCGAGATCGAAAATGAGATCGGCCCCCAGCCAGCCCTTCTCCGACATCTTCCTGTTCGAAGGGCGCTGGTAGTAGGCTGTGCTATGGAAGCAAGAGTGGGGAGCGCGATTCTGGAGGTAATGAAGCAGCTCGGTTTTGCTTTGAAAGGCTCTGTGCCTATCTGGAGGAGCTCCGCCCCAGGGAACGAACATCCACTCCCTGGATTTGAACCTAGGTGGAGTCCAAAGCGAAGCAGAATCTAGCGAACCGTAGTACTCAGAGAAACGCAGCGCGAAGCGGCTCCAACCACCTGCCATGGATTAGCAAGAGTCGGGTGGGACATAAGTTTTCAATCAACCCAATTGGAGTCCCGTGACTGGTTTTCCCTCGGTCGCTGGTCCTGCTCCCGTGGCCTCGACATAAGCCTCCCAACAAACGTACTCGTTGTCCATTACGATTGCCTCGGCGAAAGTTAGGGCCCGACCAGTGATAGCGCAAACCGGTCCGAGTTGTCCCGATGCGGTTGACAACTTGCTTGGGTCGGGCATGGCATTGCCTGCTACGTTTGATTCTTCATCCTTGCGAGCCAAGTGCCTCCATGCAAACTCATTTCAACTCGATGGTCGACGAGGAACCGTGTCAGTCGAACCACTGCTAGTTAGAATCGGGCATTCACCAGACCCCGATGACGCGTTCATGTTCTTCGGATTGACTTCAGGGGCAATAGAGACCCCAGGACGTGTGTACGAGCATTCCCTTGTCGACATTGACACCCTGAATAGAGAGGCCCTAAAGAGCACCTACGAGGTCTCCGCAGTTAGCATTCGCTCGTTTCCGGATATCTCAGAGGAATACGCCCTGATGAACTGCGGTGCCTCCATGGGCGAAGGATACGGCCCGATGGTCATCTCCAATAAACCAATGACTGAGCAAGAGGCCAGAGAGAAGACAATTGCAATTCCCGGCTTCAGCACCAGTGCCTTCCTCACGCTAAGACTGGCATTAGGAGAGGTGAGTGTAGTCGAAGTCCCCTTCGACGAGATTCTTCCTGGTGTGATCTTTGGGAAGTACGATGTCGGTGTGATCATCCATGAGGGTCAGCTGACGTGGAAGGATGACGG
>JAYZLU010000011.1:0-4690 GCA_036153975.1 Thermoplasmatota archaeon
TGACCTTTCGCTTGATCCTCGCACCCACGGGCCCGTAGTCAATCAAACCAGAGACTCCGCCGTATATCTCGTAGGAGGGTAGGACGACTCCCCTGCGTCTTAGCAGCGAGGTCAAACGTCCCAGTCGGTCTTCGTTACTCATGGTGCTCATCGACCTCGCATCATGGTTTTCAAGCCATCCTAGGGTTCCCGGGCAATACGTCCCATTGCGATACGAGACCAATTTGCGCAACGCTGCTACAGGCGTTATGTGGCCGCACCAGAGAAGCATTCATGTACGACTCCAATTCCCTGTCCCGCGAAGGTGCGCGTGAAAAATGCCAGAAATTACGTATATAGATGAGTTATCGGATGGGGACGAGATCCTCAGTAGACTCTCTCCACCTGTTAGAAACTGGTTCTTGGACAAGTTCGATGACTTCACTGACCCTCAGAAGAGCGCAATACCAAAGATTCTGGACGGCGAACACCTACTGCTATGCTCCCCCACCGGCTCGGGCAAAACTCTGACCGCCTTCCTATCTATCATTGACAATCTAGTCAGGAGATCGCTGGACGGCTCCCTTCCCGACACAATCCAATGCATCTACATCTCCCCAATCAAGGCCCTCGCCAATGACATACAGAAGAATCTTATCGGCCCACTTAACGAGATTAAGGAACGATTCTTGCCTGGAAGGGCACAGGACATCAAGGTCGGGCTCAGGACAGGCGACACCCCTCAGAAGGAGCGGCAGAGGATGCTGAGGAAACCCCCTCACATCCTTATCACCACTCCCGAATCACTTGGATTGTTGCTGGCGTCCAAGAGGTTCAGACCGATTCTGAATGACCTGAGGTGGCTCATCATAGATGAGATGCACTCCCTCGTTCCGACAAAGAGGGGCACGCACCTCTCGCTCAGCCTCGCACTGATGGACTCGGTGGTCGACTCAGAGGTCCAGAGAATCGGCATCAGCGCTACAATGGAGCCACTGGATAAGGTGGCTGAGTTTCTCGTGGCAAGCGATCCTCGGGAGAGTGACCTGGATCCTCAACGAATCTCGATAGCGAAGATCTCCGGATCTAGGGAACTGGATCTAGACATTCTGCTTCCAACCCCTCGCTTCACATCAACTCCCGTCAGGGAGATCCTCGACCACAATATCGATCACATCAAGGAACTCGTCGAGGCACATACTACTACACTCGTGTTCGTGAACACGAGGAACATGACGGAGACCTTTGTCCAGCGTCTGAAGGTTGCTGGGCTCCTTGGAGTAGAGGGACATCACGGCTCTATGGACAAGACAATCAGGGTGGACGTCGAACAAAGACTGAAGAACGGCCTACTCCGATGCGTCGTGTCTTCATCCAGCCTGGAGTTGGGAATTGACATCGGCTCTGTGGACCTAGTCATTCAGGTGGGTTCCCCCGGGTCGATTGCCACGGCCTTGCAGAGGATTGGTCGAGCCGGACACCAAGTCGACGGTCTGCCTAGAGCACGGTTTTTACCTACCTCCCCACATGACCTCCTCGAACTAGTAGCGCTTCAGAATGGCATCCTCGCAGGGAAAATGGACCTGCTGAGGTTCCCAGAGAACTGCTTGGATGTACTAGCCCAGTTTTTGATCGGACTGACAATCATCCGAGAATGGGACATCGACGAGGCGTACGAGTTAGTCTCCGCATCTTGGCCGTACAGGTCATTGCCCTATGACGACTACATCGAGGTGTTGGATCTTCTGGATGAGGAGAGGAGGATGTGGGTGGACTGGGAGGAGAACCGTTTCGGCAAGAGGGGTTTTGCCCAGATGATCTACTACACCAACATAGGAACCATAGCCCCAGACAACAACTTTCTCGTCTTCACATCAGACGGAACCCTAGTCGGACAACTATCATCCTCATTCGTTTCGAGCCTAAGGAACGGGGACGTCTTCCTGCTTGGCGGATCGACCTACCGTGTCTCAAACGTAATCGGGACCAGAGTCAACGTCACATCCGCCACGGGTTACCGACCCACAATCCCATCTTGGACCGGGGAGGCGATGAGTCGCACTAACGAGCTCAGCAAGGAGGTCCTCGAACTTCTTGCGCTCGTCGCTGTCCAATATCGAATAGGGAAGGGCATTACGCCGTTCTTGGTCGACGTCCTAGGTCTGAACCGACCCGTTGCCAACGCACTAACGCAGTTCCTCGATGAGCACTCTGCGACGACGTTCCAAGTACCCTCGAAGGACAGGATTCTGGTCGAGCAGATCGACGCTCCGCTACCAACCTACGTAGTGACGACATGTAGGGGTCGTGCATTCAACCTCGCGCTTGGCTACCTGTTCGCGGGAATCGCAGCCAGGGACAACATCGCCGTTCACGAGCTCTCCTTCGATGAGAACGGATTCATGGCCAAGCTTAGCCACGAGGTGGAGATCTCTGCCATCCCTAATGTATTCAGTAGCAGAGGTAGCGGGGAGTCATTGCATCAGTACCTCCTCGAATCCCAGCTCTTCGCAAAGCGATTCAGGGAGGTCGCATCTAGGAGCATGCTGAACCCCCGGAGAATAGGTGCTGAGGAGGTGAGCCCCAAGCAATTCCAGCAGAGGGCCGAGCAGATCCTGCATCGGCATAGGAAGATGGAGGACTCCGTGGTTGTCAGGGAGGCGATGAGCGAGATACTCACCATTGATCTGGACATGGGTCAACTCAGGGACTTCATCAACAGGATGGACAGTGAGGACGTCCGAATCGTTCACCGCAGGGTCAAGATGCCCTCCCCTTTGGGCATGACCCTTTTCATGTCCTCGTTCGAGGACTTGCTCTCCCTCAGAACACGTGCCTACTTGATCAAGGATTTAGACCCTGAAATCCTACGTCGCCTTCTCGGCGCGCGTTCCCTTGCTACCGATCTGGACGAAGCTCGTCTGTGGGAATACTACCAGTCGAAGGTCGTAGTACCGACCAACGCCAACGAACTCCTCCGACTCATGGACATGGGTGGCGGTCTGGAGAGCAAGCTAACGCACCCACTGTACAGTGAGAAGCTAAAGGAAATAGAACGCGATACACTTCGTGGTTGGGTTCATGAGCTCGCCGAACGCGAGCTGATTACCAAGGTCCGCGGCACAGGTCACGAGAAGATCGATGACAAGTGGTTCTCGATGAGGATGGCCGAGGTCCACGGGACGCTGGGATGCCTAGCGATTGCTGGAGCCGCGGAGATGGATGATCTGAGGGCGCTCTACACTGGGGGCCTGCACTACGAGATGGGAGTATCTTTCGTTGGCGGGAATCCTTCTAGCTGGAGGAAGAGGTCCCTCTCTGACCCGATGGACTGCCTACGCCTCAAACTGCTCGACATGCTTGGCTCCGAGGGCCCGCAAACCGCCGAGGCTCTCAGTTTGAGGCTCCCCTTCCCCTCAGCCCAAGTAGAGGCCGTGTTGCAAGAGCTTGAGATGCGCAACCTAGCCTCAATCGGCTTCTTCACTCAGACTGACGAGGGCGAGTTCATTCTCAGAGTCGATGAGTACCGAATTACCGGTGGCCAAGTCAATGTCATCGACTATCGGACTCTCCAGACCCTCATCCTGCACAAATCGTTCGCGACCTTTGACGAACCCATAGACGCAATTCGAAATCTTGCCCTCGTCCAACGAAGGGAGGAGTTGCTGCACAGAGTGACAAACTTCCGGTTCCGTGACTGGAAGGACATCAAGCACGACTCTGACATCTTCAACGGTAGGCTGCTACACAACCGCGTTGGCTACACTCTCGGCAATCAACTTCCAATGCTTCTCGGGCTAAGGGGCGATCCATGGCTAGGCCCACTAGAGGAAGAACTCCTTGACAAGATAACCGAGGAGGGGACCTCACGCTCGGAGTTGTTCGCAGACTATCCCAAGGGGAAGGAAAACGCCCACGTCCAGAGGAGCCTCAAGTCAGCCCTTTCCAATCTGGAGCGTCAACTGGCAGTCGCCAAGCAGTACATCGACGTACCGAATAGGAAGCGCTCAATGGCTATTTTCAGGCGCTTGCACGGCCGAATCGAGCCATTGCCATTCCATGAGGCCTTGTCACATCTCATTGCACGTATCGGACCGGTGCGGATTCATACCCTGCGCTTCTTCGTGGCACGTCCCGTCGAAGAGTTGGCCGATGCTCTGAGGGAACTGGAGGGGAAGGGAGCGATCGCTAGAATTGTAACACTCCAACCCGACCCAACGGACTACTACGCATCGCCCGAGGATGCCGAACGCCTGCTGTCCCCGCTCCCCGAAGACAGGAAGATGAGAATCCTGTCCCAGTCCGACCCGTTCAGTAGCAGATTCATCCAGGAGATTCGCCTCCTGCTCAAGCAAGGATGGTACTACCCGGTCTTCAAGGGCGTGGATCCAATTGGTAGGATCCTGATGTTTGTCGTCAACGACTACCTGGAGATCAAGGACATCAACATCCCCCACTCCTACCTAGACGATTTCAAGACCACTTTTGAGGAGCTGCTCGAGAACTATCGTGATCGCTTGGTCGATGTCTCAGTTCTGCATGCCTTCAACGGCATTCCCGTTCACGACTGCGACGAAAACATCCAGCTAATCCTCTCGGACCTCGGTTTCGTCTCGATGGGTGATGGTGAGAGGTACATCAGGGGTGGTGTGGTTGCCCCTATATCGAGGAAGCAAGTCAACAGATTGCTCTTCCTCCACCATTCGCTACA
>JAYZLU010000012.1:0-10337 GCA_036153975.1 Thermoplasmatota archaeon
ATCGAGGACATGGAACCGGGTGGCGTGTTGAAGATGGCGGTCTGGAACGCATTCTCTATGCCAGAGTCGTAGGCCGCCAAGTCCCATGTCCCAGTGTAGTTCAGCAAAGTCGAGCTTGCCCACACCCATGCGCCTCTCTGGGGTGCTGTTAGGGTCAAGGCACCTGGGTAGAGCAGGATATCCGAGGAGTTGCCCTGGTTCCCATGAAGCGGGATGAGCATTGGGGAGTCGGGCGAAGCCAGGACCGTGGCCATTCCAGGGTGAGTCGTGTCCGTGATGTCAATGGACCTGTCAACGAAGACAGCAGTCAGGGGCTGGGCCCTCCTCTGGAAGACCCTGGGCATTTCATTGAGAGTCTCCATGGGTTGGTAGACGTGCAGGCCATCACTCCCGAGAGCCGCTAGCCTGCCATTCGCGGCGTCGCCGCCGATAGCGCCAGCCAGCTCCCCAACGGCAATGATCCCATGATTGCCACCGACCTTGACCACGTTGATTCGGCTGGGCGAGATTGCGGCCAAGTGCGTTCCATCTGTGGCGAGGTCGATGATGGGCCAAGCCTGCAGTTCCCGTGCCCCCGCTCCCGACTCCATCATCATCGAGGTACCGTTCCAGTGCACTAGGGGCTCTCTGTCAGTGGCTATGTGCACGCCCCAGTCATCGGCGGCCACCGCGCGAACGTCGTTGCTCGGGATCATGTCGATGTTGTAGGTCCCGTTCGCCCTGTCGGTCGCCAGATCCCAAGCCGCGACTCCGGGACGAGTAGGGCCTTGGCCGTTATGCGAGATGAACAGAGCGGCGTCGTGGTGGAGAGCCACGGAGGTGCCGGTTGACGTGTCGTTGACCTGCCTGGTCACGGCCTCTGCGTAGACGATCCCCGCGACGGCATCGCCTACCAAGCCGTCCGCTCTGCCGATGGTCCCGACCAGTGACAGGTTATGGTCGAGCACGTTAATCCCTGCAGGGCCCCCGGTGAGCACCGTGCCATTGTCCATCAAGGGTGATGGTGGGACGAAGAGGTGGTTGATGGTCGGCGAGGGCAGTCCATCTACGGTGGTGATGGGGTCGTCCCAGTCAGATCTAGAGGTGTTCCAAAGACCAATCCCGCCATGAGTAGCCACCAAGATGTGATCGTCGTATTCGACGAAGTCAGTGACGATGTTGCTCGGGAGTCCTGCCAGCAGGCTGCCGTGGCCCCATGATCTGCTATCGAGGTTGAAGGTCTGGAAGCCGGCCGAGCTCCCATCGAAACCCATCAGCCCCACGTGCATCTGGTCCCCATCCATCAGCAATCCGTCCATCTGGTTGTGGAGCGGCACGGGAGTGGATTGGAAGGTCCGCTGGCTCAGGTTGACTGACCAAAGACCGCCTCCCAACGTCGAGAGCCAGATCTCGTCATCCCCAAGGAGAATCTCGTTGATTGACTCGTACTGGGTGTCATAGCCGTACTGCCAGTTGACTGAGCCATTCTCAAGCAGTTCGCCTTGAAGGATAGTTGACCCGAGGAAGGAGTTGGGGCCTGATCCCACTGTCACCCATACGTGGGTCTCGTTGGCAATCATCTCGTGGACTATTCCAGAGGGGAGGCCAACCAATGCGTCGAATCCGCCCTCGATCAGACCGGTGCTGTCGAGTCGATCGACCCTGTTGATGCCAGAGCTGTCACCGGACCTGCCGATTGCATAGGCCCTCGAACCCTCGGTGGGAGCACGGGCGATGGAGCAGGCGTCCATCCCAGATCCGAGAACCTGGCCGGTCGAGGCAGTGGTTCCCGAGGTGATGATGCGGGTGATTCCCCCCTGGCCGTCATAATGTGCGACCAGGAGAACGTTGTCGTCGTGCAGCATCCCACCGGGGAAGACCTTGGCTCCCGAGACGCCTCTGTCGGGCGTCAGAGCGCCGATGAAGTTGTTGGAGTTGTAGTTGAAGCGGTCTATGCCTTGGTCCTCTGTGTCGAATCCGATGTACAGGATGTCATTGGTCTCGTCGCAAGCGAGCGCCCTCGCGTCCCTGTCGCCAATATTCGAGTTATCCTCAATGAGAGGGGTAATCCACTCGTTGCTGGTGCCGTCTCCGTCATTATCTGCAAGGTCGAACCTAGCGACCCCGCCACCATCGAGCCACCATTGCCAAGTATCGAATCCAATGGCAATGTGGACGATGTCATTGCATAGCAGGATGTCTGCGCCGTATCCATCGGGAATGTCGTCTGTGTCGACTTCCCATGTCGACCAATTGCTGTTGTTTCCTGAGAGTCTCATTACCAGTCCGTCGTTGAGGTTGCCCGAACTGGCCCAGAGATCGTCGCCGACGACGGACATCGAGTAGAAGTCGAGCTCTGACTCCTCGGGAAGGCCATCCCCAGGAAGCCATGACGACAGCCAAGACTCGTTGTCGGGGTTCCACCTGAGAATACCGTTCATGCTAGCGAAAAGGTACTCGTCGTCGTACTCGACCATTCCCCTGATTCTTCCATCGACGTCGTTCCACTGGTTCAACAGCGTCATGTTGCCCGCAGAGAACCTTCGGAGGATGTTGTCGCCGTAGGCCACCCATAGCTCGCAGGCGTCCGTGAGAGGGAAGCAGTCACCGAGGTAGCGCGCGTTGACGCGCCCGACTTCGCCGATGGTCTCCAGATTAGGTTCCCAGGAGTCGGAGGACGTATTCCACCTCAGAATCGTTCCAACATCCCCGCCGCCGCCCCAGCCAGAGGTCCCTCGAACTCCGATCCATAGTTCGTCGCCGATATGCTCGACACCATGGATGACCCCGTTGTACCCCAGACGATTACCCGCGTCGATAGTGGAGAGGCTTGTGTTGTTGTCCAGATTGATCCTGTGAACCTCGTCCCTCGAACTCCAGGAACCAGCCCGCTGTGGAGAGTAGTACATGATGTGGTCTATGATGACTGTCTCCGCAGGCGGATAGTCCGGCAGCGTCGGCCCGTTCTGGTTCGAGCCCCGGTTCCACTGAATTAGGACCGCCTCGTTGACCACGTCAATAAGCGTCAGGCCGGAATCGCCGCCAGCCCAGATGGTACCCTCCTCACGCCCTTCGATTAGGGTGGTGACGTCGTCATCGCCGATGATGCCCAGCGAGCCGTCCCAAGCAGGCAGCCACTCGCGAGAAGTGAGGTTGTAGCGGGCGATGCCGATGTTCTCGAAGCCTAGGTAGACTATGTCACCGAACTTCACGACCCTGGCTCTCTCGGTGTCGTCACCAGCCGTCCAGACGTCGATTACGGTGCCGTTCGCTGTGTTGATCACAGCCGCGCCCTCGGTTGTTCCGGCATACAGCCGGTCGGTTCCGATGACGTCCACGGAAATGACCCATCGGGAGGGCATGCCCGAGCCGCCACCGCCGCCACCGCCGCCGGTGCTCCAGCACTCTTCCAGAGTTATCGACGCCTGTGTGTCGGTAGCCCAGTTCCACATGCATGCTCCTCTGTTCGTTCCAGCGTAGATGCCGCCGGCATCGCTCGTGATGTCATAGAACTCGAAGGGGTCGTTACCCCAACCGGGGATGCTGGTCGGCAGGAGCTCCCAGCTTGAGCCGTCCCATCGCGCGATACCACCGTTGCTGCTCGCCCCGGTGTTCTGGACCTCCGAGCCCACGAGCAGGCCACCGTAGTAGTCAATGGCTATGGTGTTGACATCAGCATCGGGGATACCGTTCTGCTCGTCCGGGGTCCAGAGGTCGATGATGTCCCTCGTCAGCCTGTCAATGATGAGGATTCCAAACCCGGGAAGCCCGATGTAGATCGTGTCGCCATCGACAGCCACCGGAGTCTGTTCGAGGTTGTCGGCTCCTAGGGACTGCCATGAGCCGATAATCGTAGGACCGCTCAGGTCTATTCGCATCACGCCTTCCTCTTGCGTGGCAATATACGCCACACCGTACCTCGTCGCTACATCCCTGATCGAGTCGGAATCCAAGCCGTTCGAGGTCGTGAAGATCTCAATGACCGCCTCTGTGATTGTGGAATAGAGGGAGACTCCCGACTCGCGGTGGCCAATGACGAGGATTTCGTTGTTAGCGTCGAAGTCCATGCTAGTGACATGGTACGAACTGAGACCCTGGATGTAGCCGAAGAACGACCCATCGACGTTGCTGAATCTCAGGGCTCCGGTACCCGTGGTGCCTACCCACACCCAGCCATCGTCGTCCTGCGTGATCTCGGTGATGGACCCGGGGTCAGAGACATGGTCGTTGAGGTCGATTGGGGGCTTCCAAACGCCTTCCCTCTTGTCCATGATGTTGATGCTGCTGCCCGAGGCTATCCAGAACTCCCCCTGCTCGCCGTCGTCGATGATGGCGGTGACTTCGGCGTCATCGATCGAGGGGCTGCTGACGACAACCATGGTACCGTCGGGGTTCTCCCCGAGCAATCTCCCAAGCGTGCCAGAAGAATCTCCGATGAGCACCATCGATGAGCCCGGGGCCCTCTCTAGGTCTCCGGGCCAAGCGCTGATTGAGGCTCCCGAGCCAGCGAGCGCGAAGTCGGAGAGGGGAGCCTCTGAGCGAAACAGCAAGACGTCCGTGTCGTATGCCTGAACTTGCTCGTCACCGAGGATGTGAAGCCATCCTGGAGTCACAGCCAAGCCGACGACGGTGTCAGACGCGAGCCAGTTGCTCGAGGTCCAAGAACCAAGCCATGAGGAGGAAGAGATGTCGAGGCGATCGATCCCAGAGTCCGAAGTGGCGATGTACAAGATGTCGTTAGCGATTGCCAAGTCAGCGATCGAGTCGCCAGAGAGGAAATCGCTAGTGTCCCACACGATGTTTCTGTCGATAGTGATTGGGTTCGCAGAGCCTGAAGCCGAGACGTTGTATTCGATGGCGTGAATACCGTGGCTCTCGGTGGCGACGAAGAGCTCACGACCTTCGACCAGCATGTCGACAGGCCTCTCGATTTCTTCTCCTAGGCAGAAGCCCTCGGAATTCCATAGGGATCCCTGGCTCGGCATTAGGTAGTGCAAGCCGCACTCAGTCGCCGCCCATAAGACACCGTGGATGTCAACCGCCATAGTCAGTATCGGGTCCGAGTGAGTGTGATTGACATCAGAGGGAATCTCTTCGATGGTAGTCGAGTCAGAAAGGCGCATGGCGGAGACTTGTCCGTCCGCGGTTCCCATGTAGAGCACATTGCGACTGCCATCGACTACTAGGCTGCGACCGGCAACGTGCGGCTGGATGTCGATGATTCGTTTGTTCGCGTTATTATCGAGATGCAGCAAGTCGTCGTCGACTAATAGGTACAGCCTTCCATCAAACGGATTGAAGGCGCTATCGTGTATAGTCACCGTAAGAGGGGTCAGCGAGAGCTTGGGATCGACCGGTCTCAGTGCCTCGATGACAAGGTCTGTGATCTCTATGCCAGTAGGCAGCTGCCAAGACGCGTCACTAATCGAGTTCGGCTTGAGCGAGGTGTCGAGCACGCCATCGATCAGGCTGGGGGGGTGGTCGAGGAAATCATTCTGACGACCCAGATCACCCATTCCGCCCCAGTCGAGAATCTCGGTCTGGGTGTTCATCAGGGTCAATTGCGGCTGATTGGCCCAATATCCGTCACTCCCATTTACGGCAATCTCGAAGGTCAAGTTGTTGACGACAGCCCCCGGAGCGAATTCGAACATCAAGTCCCCATAGGCCGGGGTTCCATTGGCTGGGTCCGCGCCACCTGCTGCCAAGTCGATCCAGCCGGTGTCATTGGTTCCATTGACGCCCCAGGACCTTGAGGTCGCTGACCTCTGTTGGGAGGTGTCATCGAAGCTTCCATAGAACTCTGTTCCGGAGGTAGCCATGGAGCACCAAGGAAGCAGAATCATCAGGCAAACGAGGGTCATCGCGTAACCGCGACGCCTACCGCTCGACGAACCTAAGTGCATAGACACGAGACGGACCCCTCATTGTGCAATTTATGAAAGGTATGGGTAAACGTCTGCGTGCTGCTCACCATCCTGTCCATGCTTGTGATACTACCATTTCGGAATCGGACCGCACCAAGGACAGCTTTGGTCTTCACCTTGGCAGGTCGAAAACAAGTTCATGTTTGTAACCATGAAGACCTATTGGATTGCAATGCCATATCAATAACCGTCCCGATTGTGTGAAAAACAGTGAAAAAACTCACAATCTAACGCAAATGATGAGGTTTGAGGTAGCCGTTCACCACGGTAGAACCTCCTACGCCACAGGTGTGAGTAAACGAGGAAGGAACCTCATTTCCGGGGTACGAGGGGCCGATAATGGCCCTAGAAACGATAGGATAGCATCATAGGAGGTGGTCCTGCCGGGAGCATCCGAGATGTGTCCTCTGGACGACGAGCAACTGCGTAACGACGCGCTTGACTACCATTCATCTGCGCCAGCAGGAAAGATCACCGTAGTGCCCACCAAACCCCACGGTACGCAACGCGAGCTTTCTCTGGCCTACTCCCCCGGCGTAGCCTACCCATGCGAGGAGATTCGAGCAAACCCGGACGACGCCTACAAATACACCTCCAAGGGCAATCTAGTGGCCGTTGTCAGCAATGGAACGGCTGTCCTAGGTCTTGGGAACATCGGCGCTTTGGCCGGCAAGCCCGTAATGGAGGGAAAGGGGCTGCTATTCAAGGCGTTCGCGGATATCGACGTCTTCGACATAGAGGTGGATCGCGTCGACGTCGATCAATTCGTCGAGGCTGTCAAGGCGATTGCTCCCACCTTCGGTGGCATCAACCTTGAGGACATCAAGGCGCCTGAGTGCTTCGAAATCGAACGCCGCCTAGTACAGGAGCTTGACATCCCTGTGATGCACGACGACCAGCACGGTACCGCGATAATCTCAGGGGCCGCACTTCTCAACGGCCTCGAGATCGTGGAGAAGAGCGTTGGCGAAGTCAAGGTCGTGATTCTCGGAGCTGGTGCATCGGCCATCTCGTGCGCTAGGCATTACGTCAGGCTAGGGGTGGATTCGCAGAACTTGATTATGGTTGACTCTAGGGGCATTATCACCACCAGGCGCCGGGATAATGGCGATTTGAACGAGTACAAGGCCGAGTTCGCCAGGGAAATCGAAGATGGGGACATCGCCTCAGCAATAGAGGGTGCTGACATCTTCCTAGGACTTTCCAAGGGAGGCCTGTTGACTCCAGAAATGGTCGAGAAGATGGCGGATAGACCGCTGATCTTCGCACTAGCGAACCCCGATCCAGAAATCACGCCTGAAGAGGTTCTCAGCGTTCGCGAGGATGCGGTCGTCGCAACTGGCCGATCTGACTATCCCAACCAAATCAACAATGTCCTAGGGTTCCCTTACATCTTCAGGGGTGCCTTGGACGTAAGGGCCACAGAAATCACCGAGGGCATGAAGATGGCAGCTACGAAGGCATTGGCACACCTTGCAAAGGAGCCCGTCCCAGATGACGTGCTCTCAGCCTATGGTAGTGAACAGATGCAGTTCGGGCCCAATTACCTCATCCCGAAGCCCTTCGACGCGAGGATCCTGATTTGGGAAGCCAGCGCGGTCGCCGAGGCCGCCGTGAACGAAGGGGTTTCCCACCTCTCTCCAGATGAGTTCGATGCTGATTCCTACAGGGAAGAGCTCGAGTCGAGGCTCGGTCTGACTCGTTCGATCATGAGGGGAGTCATCAACCAGGCCAAGCGCGATGTCAAGAGGATCGTCTTCTGTGAAGGAGAGGACCCTACCATCATCAAGGCAGCCTCTCAGTGCATTATTGAGGGTATTTGCGAGCCGATACTGCTCGGTCAGATCGAGAGGATTGGCGCGGTCAAGGAAGAGCTTGGTCTCGAGTTCGAATGCCAAACCATCGATGTCAGGTATGATTCCAGAAGGCGCGGTGAGTATGCCGAGGAGTTGCACGAGCTGCGAGGTCGTCGGGGGCTGACGCGTGATGACGCGGTTCGCCTCCTCAAGTCCTCGACCTACTTCGCACCGATGATGGTCCGAATGCGCGATGCCGACGGTTACCTAGGAGGAGTCTCGCACGATTATCCCGACATTGTGAAGCCATGTCTGCAGGTCATCGGTCCCGACCCCGGTTCCCATAGAATCGTAGGGATGTACATGATGACCGTGAACGGGCAACTGATGTTCATTGGGGATGCGACCATAAACATCTACCCGGACGCGAGGACGTTAGCTGAGATTGCCATCCAAACCGCTAAGGTAGCAAGGAGGTTCGGCGTCAAGCCCAAGGTCGCGATGCTTTCGTTCTCCAATTTCGGTACCTCTGACGAGTTGCGGACCGATCGGATTGAGGAGGCGATTGAAATCGTGAGGGAGATGGAACCCGAACTCGTGGTTGACGGCCCGATGCAAGCGGACACCGCCCTGGTTTCCGAAATCCAAGAGGACTACCCGTTCATGTCCTTCAAAGGGCCTGCGAACGTGCTAATCTGCCCTAACCTCGCCTCTGCGAACATCGCCTACAAACTGCTGCAACGCGTTGCCGGTGCCGAGATGACCGGTCCCATCCTTGAGGGGCTGTCTAAGCCCGCTCACGTCCTGCAGAGGCGCGACAGCGCGCGAGATGTCGTTCACATGGCCGCTATTTGCGCTGTGGACGCGCAACGCGCCTCCAGACAGAGGCTAATCGACTAGGGGCTTCGGGCCGGCTCCCAGTACCTCGTCGCTGCAGCCCGAGGCGTACTGCTCGAAGTTCTCGAAGAACATCTGCGCGAGGAGGTTCGCGACGTTGTCGAACTTCCCCTTGTCATGCCAAGTCTCACGAGGACGTAGAATCCTATCGGGCACGCCCTCGCAAGTGGAGGGAACGGAGAATCCAAAGCGCTCGTCTTGAACGAAAACGACGTCGTCAAGGTCACCGTTCAGGGCCGCGTTCAATAGCGCTCTCGTCCACTTGATCTTGATACGGCTGCTGTTACCATAGCCACCGGCAACCCAACCAGTGTTAATCAACCAACACTTGGCGTCGTGCCTCTTGATCTTGGTAGAAAGCAGATCGGCGTAGACGCCCGGATGCCGTGGCATGAAGGGGGCACCGAAGCAAGTGGAGAACGTAGCTTGCGGCTCGTTGATACCGACCTCGGTACCAGCTACCTTGGCGGTGTATCCTGAGATGAAGTGGTATGCAGCCTGTTCAGGAGTCAGGCGTGATAAGGGAGGCAGGATCCCAAAGGCGTCACAGGTAAGAAAAACGACGTCCTTCGGATGGCCTGCCATCGAATCCGGCGTCCTGTTCTCGATGAATTCAATGGGGTAGGAACCCCTGGTATTCTGTGTGAGCGAGGCGTTCGCGAAGTCTGGTGTACCATCTGCGTTAAGCACGACGTTTTCCAGAATAGAGCCCGGGATATGCGTGGTAGCATAGATGGCTGGTTCGTCCTCCTCGGACAGGTCGATCAGTTTGGCGTAGCACCCGCCCTCGAAGTTGAAAACGCCATCGTCGGACCAACCATGCTCATCGTCACCGACCAGTGCCCTTCTGGGATCGGCGGACAAGGTCGTCTTGCCGGTTCCAGAGAGTCCGAAGAACAAGGCTGAGTTCTCATCGTCCGTGTTTGCGGAGCAGTGCATTGGCAAGAGGCCCTTGAGAGGCAGAATGTGGTTCATGATGGTGAAGATGGCCTTCTTGATTTCACCAGCGTAATGCGTCCCTCCGACGATGACCAGCCCCCTGTCCAAAGCCAAGACTACGAATGCATCGGAATGGGTGCCGTCACGACTTGGGATTGCTTTGAGATCAGGAGCGTGAAGGATGGTGAACTCCGGGTCGTGTGCTTCCAATTCATCACTCTCTGCCCTGATGAACATATTGTGCATGAAGGCGGCGTGCCAAGCCTTCTCCGTCACCAGTCTGACCGGCATTCTGTAATTCGGGTCGGCCCCGCAGAATGCGTCCTTGACGAACAGTTGGTCAGCGCTGTCTAGATGTGCCCTGACCATACCGAGGAGGTGGTCGAAGGTCTTGGAATTCGTTGATTTGTTGACCTTGCCCCACCAAACTTTGTCGGCCAGACCGGGCTCGTCGACGATGAACCTGTCATTCGGTGAACGTCCCGTGCGCTCGCCGGTCGTGGCAAGGAGGACGTCGTGTGCGGTGAGCCTCGCCTCGCCTCTTTCAACGGCAATGGAATGGAGATTCTCCCAGCCCAAGTTCCAATGGACCTCTCCCTTGGGACTTAATCCGTGCGCTGACAATCGCACTACAGACCCTTGAGAGGAACCTTGCAAACTGGAACCCCCCATGCTGAGGGCTGCGGCATCTTCCCTTCAAGCGTTGTGGCACCGCTCGATGGGTGATGCAAGCCGTCTGACGGCCCACTGTACGCTTGGAGGGGATGTGATTATGCCATGCACGCCTCGTTGGAAGGAT
>JAYZLU010000013.1:0-2688 GCA_036153975.1 Thermoplasmatota archaeon
AGGTCACGGAGGAGCAACTCGTGCGGCTGAAGTACGTGGTCGTCAGGGACCTCGTGAACAACGGCCCACTGGAGACGCTGCTCGCAGACGAGATGCTGGAGGACATCCACTCGATCGGGCTCTCGGCGATCAACATGGACCACAAGGTGTTCCCGATGCTCACCTCCAACATCGCCTTCAAGGACCAGGAGATCCTGACGAAGTACCTGAGGTCGATGTCCGAGCGCATCGGTAGGCCCGTATCCGACAGCAAGCCGATCGTCGACGGGGCCCTGCTCGACGGCTCCAGAATCAACATCATCTACAGCGACGACGTCTCGATTCAGGGCTCGTCCTTCACGATTCGGAAGTTCGCCGAGGAGACGATATCGATCATCCAACTCATCCAGTGGAAGACCCTGTCCTCGCAGATGGCCGCCTACATCTGGCTCGGCCTAGAGAGCGGAATGTCCATGCTCGTGTCCGGGGAGACGGCCTCGGGGAAGACGACCACCTTGAACGCGATCCTCCCGTTCGTCGACCACAACGTGAAGATCTACACTGCAGAGGACACTCCCGAGGTCAAGGTATCCCACACCATCTGGCAGAGGCTCATCACGCGCGACTCCAAGAACGAGGACTCGCGAGTCGAGATGTTCGACCTGCTCAAGGCGGCACTGAGGTCCCGTCCCCGGTACATCATCATCGGCGAGATCAGGGGCGTCGAGGGAGCGATCGCCTTCCAAGCCATGCAGACCGGACACCCCGTGGTCGGGACCTTCCACGCCTCTAACATCGTCAAGCTGATCCAGAGGTTCACAGGTGACCCGATCAACGTCCCAGCCCGCTTCTTCGACAACCTGAACTTCGCCATCTTCCAAGAGGTCGTCGAGGCACCCGGTGGCGGCATCGCGAGGCGCATCACCGGGGTCAGCGAGGTAATCGGCTTCGACAAGACCGCAGACGGGATTCTTACGAGGAACATGTTCGAGTGGGACCCGGTAAACGACGAGGTGTACTTCCGCGGCATGTTCCAGTCGGACATGCTCGAGAACAAGATCGCACCTAGGATGGGCTTCCGAAGCAAGAGGGACATCTACGACGAGTTGGAGCGCAGGACCATAGTCCTCCAGAGGATGGTGGACAGGGACCTAACGCACTTCGACGACGTCTTCGACCTGCTCGACGTCTACTTCAAGGAGGGGTGGGACCGGTTCGTATCGTCGGTGGAGACGTGGACGGGAATCAACCACTAGGTAATGAGGTGGTGGCGTGGAGGACAAGTTAAGCACATGGCAGATCTCCCTGCTTCGTCTGGGGATGCCGTTCAGCAGGTACCTCCTGTTCTTCTCCCTGCCTGCAACCATTCTGGGGCTAGTTGCAGGGATAGCCGTATGGTACTCCGTCGGCGACGTCATAACAGGCGCCCAGTCCATTATTCTCATACTGGCATTTCCCTTTTTGACGTTAGCTGCCACCCTCATCTACCCGGTCACGGTGGTCGCGGCCGAGGCCACACAGATCGAGCAGGACATGCACATGTTCATGACCAGGATGGGCATCCTCTCCATGGGCGAGTCCGCTGAGAAGGGGATGTTCGACGTCCTCAAGGAAATGGGGGACTACGGGGCCCTCGCCCACGAGATCCAGGCCATAGAGACGCTCGTGACCAAGTGGCACACCAACCTCCCCGAGGCTGCGAGGATCATAGGGCGCCAGAGCCCATCGGCAATCTGGAGCGACTTCCTCGACAGGATGGCGTTCTCCGTCGAGGTGGGCCAGCCCATCGGCGAGTTCTTCAAGAGCGAGAACGACACCTTCGAGCAGAACTACAACACCATCTACGATGCTAGGATAGAACAACTGGACACGCTCAGGGAGACCTTCGTCTCGCTGACCACCACCGGACTCCTCCTCCTCGTCGTCGCCGGGCTGCACCTCATCCTCTTCCAGGTCGGACCCGAGGCTGACAACATCTTCGTGTCCATCCTCCGCGCCCGTTGGGTCCTGATGGCAGGGGGGCTGTTCGCCCTACTCCAGATAGGTGCCTGGTACCTGTTCACCCTGGTCATCCCCGACGAGGACCTGTTCGCCAAGCACGGCTTCAACACCGAGCAGGCCATAGACCTGCGGAGGGCTTGGATCTTCGCCGCAATACTTGGCGGAATCGAGGCCTTGTTGTTGGTAGGGACGTTCATCTTCGTCGGCACCGGTTGGCTGTTCGGCAACTGGAACTACATCGGACTGATCGTGATAGCGGCAATGATGTCGCCTCTGATGGCCCCGGCCCTGCTCACTGTCCAAGAGGAGACTCGCGTTCGACGGCGGGACGACGCCTTCCCCGAGTTCATCCGCGCTTTCGGCGGCGTCGCGCAGGCGAGGGCCCAGGAGCCCAGCGCCATGGTCAAGGCGCTGGCGGGCATCGACTTCGGGGCGCTGGACGATTCGATTGCCAATCTCGAGAAGCGCCTCTCGATGCGAATCGACAGCGACTACTCCTGGGACTGGTTCGCCGCGGACAACAACTCCATGCTCGTATCGAGGTTCACGAGGGTGTTCATTGAGGGCTCCTCCTCCACCGGAGAGGCCGGCCTCGTGGGCGACCTGGTCTCCCAGAGCACGACCAACCTCCTCGGCCTGCGGCAGAGACGGCAGATCTCCGCCCAAGTCATGCGCAGCGTCTCCTACGGGCTGCTCATTGCCATGATC
>JAYZLU010000014.1:0-5127 GCA_036153975.1 Thermoplasmatota archaeon
CCTCGCCGTCAGGTCGCATAGGGCAAGCCTACTGCGGACGGTGCTCTCGTCCCCCGCTGAGAGCACTGGGCATGCCTCGTAGAACGAGGCGAAGGCCGAAGCGATGGCATGCAGATGGGCGCAGAGCCTGTGCGGGTTGTAGGCATGGGTGGACTCGTCCACCACTGAGGGGAAATCAACGAGCCTGCGAGCTAGGAGGCACTCCTCGGGAAGGGCGCATTCCAGTTCCGAGTCGCTCAGAGAGCCACGGTCATGGTTCCACTTGCGGAAGATACTGCAAATCCTAGCATGGGCGTATTGCAGGTAAGGGGCCGTGTCGCCATCGAAAGAGAGCATCCTCTCCCAGTCGAAGACGTAATCCTTGGTACGCTCGGTCGAGAGATCGGCGTACTTCACCGCGCCAATGCCAACAATCCGCGCCACGCGCTCTCGCTCCTCCCCCTGCAGGTCTGGGTTCTTCTCCTCGATTGCTGCCTTTGCCCTAGTCACTGCCTCCAAAAGAAGGTCGAAAAGTTTGATCACCTCGCCTTCGCGGCTCTTCAGAACCTTGCCATCAGTGTCCAGAACAGAGCCGAAGTTGACGTGGACAGCACTGTGGCGCTCATCCATGAAACCGGCTTGCTCGGCGACTTGGAAAACCATCTGGAAGTGCTGCTTCTGCGGTGTTCCGACGACATAGAGGAAAGAGTCGCACCCAAGGCGCTCGACTCGGTCGATTATGCAGGCCAAGTCTGATGTCGAGTAGTTGTAGCCACCGTCGGCCTTCCTGATAATCATCGGAAAGGGTTCGCCCTCGCGATTCACCCATCCACCCGGATAGGTGACATCGGCGCCCTCGCTATGCTCGAGCATGCCTGCTGCCCCCAAGCGCTCAACCACCAGAGGTAGGAGGGCCTGATACCCCGACTCACCCATTATGTCGTCGTCCGTCAATAGGACTCCGAGCATCGAGTAGACCTCGTTGAAGTAACGCATCGACTCGTCAACTAGAACGCGCCACAGACGCAGCGTCTCCTCGTCGCCTCCTTGGAGCAGCACCACGCGATGCCTGGATCGCTCGGCGAACCCTGCCTCAGAGACGAACTTTACACGGGCTTGCTTGTAGAAAGAGTCGAGGTCGCCCACTCCCAACTCGTTGGCGGCCTCACTCTCCCCCAGATCGAGCAGGTGCTCGATCAGCATGCCGAATGGGGTTCCCCAGTCACCGACATGGTTCTCCCGGTGGACGAGGTGTCCCTTGTACTCGAGCATCCTGACTATGGCATCGCCAATTACAGTGGAGCGGAGGTGACCGACGTGCATCTCCTTGGCCACGTTGGGCGCCGAGTAGTCGACGGCGTAGGTCTGCCGCTCTTCGGAGCCTATTCCCAGCCGTGAATCCGGCATCAGTGACTCAATGCGTCCCGAGAGCCAAGACGGCTGTGCCCTAAAGTTGACGAACCCGCTGACTGAAGAGACATCGGCGATGCCCTTCAGGCTATCTCCGATGAGGTTCGAGACCTCGTCGGCGATTTCGGATGGCGACCTATTGAGGACCCTAGCCAGTGCGTGACAAGGAAGAGCAGCGTCTCCGTGGTCCTCTACCGTCGCGCGCCCGAACAAGGGCGCCCACTCAGCCTCATCGATACCGATCTGTGACATGGCCTTGGCCGTGGCAGGGCGGGCGTCCTCGATCAACTCCCTCATATCTTCACATCCTCATGCGATTGCGTACCTCAACAGGGCGGCGATGCCTCCGAACGCCGTGTTCAGGGTGGCTCCCTCCTCGGTGTCAAGGGAGATGAGTCTGACTTCAGCTGATATGCGCCCTGCTAGGGTAGTCAGCTCGTCGATCAGCTCCATGGTCCTGTCGGGGTCCTCACGAACTTTCTCGGACTTGCACTCAGGGCAATCCGGGATTTCCGAAAGCCTGTTCTGGGTCGCCTCCCACTCATGCTTGCACGCCTTGCACCGCCACACGACTCGTCTTTTGCTCAGAGCCTCCGATAGAAGCAACGTCGCCACGGCTCCCTGTTCTAGGGCGGATCTAACCATCCCCTCGCCGTAGGTTGCCTTTGGGCTAGTCTGCATCACCTCGCGCAGGAACTCGTCTACGAGAGTGCGCTCGCGATCGAGCTCGATCTGGTCCATCGTCGAGCCAGCGCGTTGGATGAGCTCCCTCAGGCCGCTCTCGTTGGAGTAGCCGACATCGAAGAAGGGCTCTGTGATGAGCTTCTTGATCTCGTGATGGAAGTAGTCATGCCTGACCACGTAGTCCTTGGTGGCTCCCGGTCCGCCGATAATGATGCCCCTCAGGTCCTGTGTCATCGGCAGCCAATACCTGCAAGCCCTCTCTGTAGCCTTCTTGAAGAACTCGTGAGCTGCCTCCTCGATGAGTCGCTCGAAGCGCTGTGCTGATTGGCCACCTCGTCCGTGCTTGGATGGGACCAGGGAGGTGATGTGTTCCTGGCAATGAAGGCGCTTGCCGGAAGCGACCCCATAGGCGGCCTCAGAGCGGTCAATGACGAAGAGTCCGTAGGAGGTGCGATCGATGAGCATCTCCTCGAGTTGACTGGTCTCGAAGGAGGAGTCGCATCTGTATCTGAACGAGGAGAACGGCTCGGGCGGGTCATCTACTACGGTGGTGACTAGTCTGGTCTTGTTGTTTCCGACAACCACGTGGCCGACGAAGATGGCAAGCCCACCGTCCCCGGGAGTCTTGTAGCGGTTAATCATGGAAACGGCCGACTCTAGGGCATCTGATACGTGCTTCCTAGTCGACTTCGACTTGATGTTGGCAGCTTGACCTGCCTCCTGCCCCAACTGCTGCCTAACATCGCTGATCATGCGATCAGGAGGGATGATCACGGTGACCAGTTCGGTGCCCATGCCCCTCATCCCAGAGAGCTCCTTGAGGGTCTTCTTCAGGCGGAGCTTCCGCTGCTGCTGCGCGAGCTCATCGGACATGTCGTTCCTCCGTGATTGCCGCGACGGGCGGCATTTCAACCCTTCAGCGCGACTTGAGCGTAGGCATTGAAAGGCAGGGAGTCCGCCTAGGGTCGATGGTGACCGTGGTCGTGGCGCTGGGAGGAAGCCTGCTGCGACCCGAGGTCGAGGAGCGTCATGATTGGCTATTGGAGCTCGTGTCCATAGTGAGGGACCGTGTAGGGGTCGGTGACCATCTAGGATTGGTGGTCGGCGGCGGCGCGCCGGCAAGGGAGGGAATCGAACTGGCGAGCCCAATCATAGACGACGTGAATCACCTAGACATGATTGGCATCGCTGCAACCCGTCTCAACGCTACCATCATCAGAGAGGCGCTGGCCGATGAAGGCATACCCGTCTCGGGGTCGATACCCCAGGGGGTGAGCGAGGCCGTCGAGGCCCTTCTCAGTAGCAAGGTGGTCGTGATGGGCGGGACCGTGCCCGGACACACTACCGACGCAGTCGCAATCCGACTCGCCATCCGGAGCGGGGCTGGTAAGTGCGTAATAGCCACCAATGTCGCGAAGGTGCACGAGCAGGACCCGAAGGAGCACCCGGAGGCGAAGGCGTTCGACAGCCTCACTCTAGAGCAGTTGCAATCGATCGTCGGGCCAGCGGAACATGCACAGGCAGGGGGCTCGCAAGTGGTCGACCCCATTGGCGTGAAGGAAGCGGTGAGACATGGCCTTCCCCTGGACATCCTAGACGGGAGGGAGCCGCAGAACATCCGCTTGGCCCTCGAAGGCGGTGACTTCGGCGGAACAGTGGTGGCCGGGTGATCAATTGAGTCGCAAGGACACCATCCTCAAGGCGGCACGAAGGACAGCTCAGGAAGCACGTGCAGCAGCCTCACGCAGGAAGGACATCCCTGCTCGTAGGCACGCCGAATCGGGTGCCAAGCCGCACAGGCACTGCGTAGTTTGTTGGACGCCCATCCCCCTCGACAGAGACCCGCCAATCTGTGGCAATGACGACTGCGCAACGACGCAGGACAAGAAGGAGAGATCCAGGCGCAGGCTGACATTCATGATGTACCTCTTCCCGGCCATCGCCGTGTTCTTCGTGATTCTCGAGGTCGTGGGGGCGTCAGGTTGAATCGACAGGCAGCACAGAGGACATCCCCATGATGGTCAGGGTACTGTCCGTACTTCCAGGTCTGGTCGGTCTTGTCTGTGCAGTGATTCTCATCGCTAGCCTGCTAGGCTATTCGACCGATGAGTCCGAGACGGAGGTTCCAATTGTACCGTGTTCGGACGACGAGGCGATGGGCTGTCAGGTGGGGATGACTGGCGAAGACCTCTCGGTGCCGGATGCGTTCATGCTGCTCGACATCGAGCTCAAGGCCGAGTGGGAGGAGCCTGAAAGGAGTTGGTTAGCTGTAGTCGATGCTGCCGCTGCTATCGACTGCCCGCCCAACTCGAATGGCCTCACGACCTGCACAGAGGAGGACTTAGCGGAATACATCGTCACGGGTGGGTCGGACGCTGACGGTTCGTTGGTCTTTGAAGTCGGACCTGGGGACTACCGGTTCATCACTGCAGGCAAGGATGGCTCAACCCTCGACTCTCAAACGGTGACGTTGATCACCTCGGTACACCTGAACGACTACTTTGAGATCGCACTGGCCATCGTTACGTTGCTACTACTCGCCGGAGCCGGCGAGATGGCTTTCCCGGTACGAAACCTGTGGAATCGCTTCAGGGATGCCTAGTGGATTGGGCTCAGCATCTTTGAAGAACCTCATCTTGGTGGACCCATCATGGCAGGTATGGCGTGCCCTAAATGCGGTTCTGTAATAGAGGCCGAGGGGCTTGTCCCGTCCTTGGGGGGCCACGACCTCTACTGTGTAGTCTGTGGCCATACCTGGCACGTGTGAAATCAGGTCTGCCTACTAGCCTGATTCGCCAACCGACCCAAGTGGCTCGTCGTCACGAGGCCAATTCTCGGGCAGCGTGAGTGGGTCGAGAATCTCGTCCGCTGCGATGATCTCGATGAGATTACCCCTCAGGTCCTCCAGGCCTTCCCCAGTCTCTGCGCTGATTCTCGACCCGTCCACCTCCTCTGTGGGGTCCAGGAGGTCAGACTTGCTGCTGACAACTATGATGGGCCTCTCAGAGATGAGCCTGCGAACCTCCGCGAGCAGGTTCTGCTGCTCGGAGACGG
>JAYZLU010000015.1:0-7363 GCA_036153975.1 Thermoplasmatota archaeon
GTCCTTTTCTGGCAGCCCCTGTTCGAGGAAATGTCATCCAAGGTCAAGGTCGGATTGTGCGGTCAAGGCGCAGATGAGTTGCATGGGGGTTATGGGAGGTATCGGAAGTTGCATGATCACTCCGTCATGGTAAGCAACAGGCTGAAACTCATTGGAGGAGTAGACGCTGCGCATTTTCCGAAAGGTCCGGGGCAGCCTTGGATAGATGCTGACTTAATTCCTGAAAGACATTTCTCGAACCTCGAGTCGACCCTCCAGTTCGAACTAGACAGGGGCCAACTCTCCAATTTCCAACTCAGGCTAGCAGACAGGCACAGCATGGCATACGGTCTTGAGGCGAGGGTTCCGTTCCTCTCCTCAAAGCACAGGGAAATCTCACATAGGCTACCGATGAGTTGGAGGGTCTCTGGTCACCGCGAGAAGATAGCACTCAGAGAGGCCGCCTCGAAAACAAGCCTTCCGAGAGAGATTGTTAGCAGGCCGAAATTACCAGCGGGCACGGCCACAGCCCCCTCTATGGTCACCGAGGTGGTTGATGAGATGGAACCGCACGCACTCGAGTGGTCCGAGGATTACGGAATACTTGCGCCCATGCTCAGGAATCAGCCAGACATGGCACTCGGGATTCGTCTGCTCCATGCGATGCACTTCACAGAGGGAGGGGCTTCCAGAGCAGGGGGGAATCTCTTGTCAGCTCTGGACGACGTCGGACCATGGCCCTCTTGAGCCTGAAAACACAAGGGTCTAGAATGCCCCTTCACTATTCAAGAGTCTGAGTTTCGTCCCCACTCCCCCCTCTCCACTGTATCCGCCTAATCCCCCATCCGAGCGAATCACTCTGTGGCAGGGAACGACATCCAGATGAGGGTTTTTCGCACAGGCATTGGCTACGGCCCTCGAGGAATTAGGGCGCCCGATGGCTTCAGCCACCTCCTTGTATGACCTAGTCTCACCAGATGGGATCTTCATCAATTCCCTCCACACCATAATTTGGAATTCAGTTCCTGTGAGTTCGATTGCCTCACCCCTCTTCGTTGGCGTCTTCTTCACCCAGTTCTTCCATCCCGATGATTTCGTAGTTAGATGGGAATAGGGCAATTGCCACGCCAGCCACGATGCAAGCCAGGCCGAATCCGAAGGATTGCTTGACCACCATCAGTTCGAGGCCGATTACGAACAGCAGGAGCCCACCAAGGTTGGAGACCCAGACCAGTGTCTTGAATGTCGACAAAGATACTCCGCTGGAGGCCCCGGTCCTCTTGGGGCCGAACTCGGCACCAAACCTGACAGGATCGTCCTTTGCCATTTCCTCACCTGTCAATCATCACTATTGCATCGGTCGGGCAAGCCAATACACAGAGCTTGCAACCGGTGCACGGATCACGGAGAATCCTTGCCTTCCTGTTGACGTCGACATCCATGATCGGGCTGGCAAGCGGGGTGTCGTACAATTCGATTGCATCGTCATCGCAGACGATCGTGCACTGGTCACAACCAATGCAGAGTTCTTCCTTAACCCAAGCAACGGCTTCGGGACCACCCTTGATGCTGGCCCTCTCCTCTGCCCGCAATGAATTTAGAAGCATACGAATCCTCACTTGCTCAATGGCCCTTCTAGCCAACAGGTCAGGAATCTCTGTCATCTCGTTCCCCTTGATTCCTACCTAGGTTTTTCGTTCTTAAGATAGTCAGTTTGATTCCCTGAGTTCTGTACGAGAGGCCGTGGAGGAAATCGAAGGTCCGTGGTGGGGGGACCCCATGGTTTGGCTAGGGCTACTGCAAGGAGCGGTGATTTGGTCAGTCATGGCATTGCAGCTGGGTCTCACCGTAGCGTGGATTTCAATCGCTTGTGGTGGATTGATCGGCTTCTTCCTCCTGCTGGTGGCGCTTGGCTACGAGAATCCGAGGTTCGCGAGAGCAATTGTGGGAGGAATCATCCTTAATGCGATGCTCGCCGGTGTGTCAGCGTACTACGCGTTCTCTTAGTCACTTCTTGCTGCCTCGACTTGTCGAGCGAGGAAGCTCACTACGTCGAGGATTTCGAAGTCGTGCCTGGGATCGCCCTCGAACTTCAGGCACTCGAAATGGCTGACGCATTTGGGGCAGGACGTTAGCATCATCTCCGCTCCAGTCGCCATGACCTCGTCGAAACGCTGTAGTCTGAGGGCCCTGCTGTTCTCGTTGCACGCCATCATGCTGGAGACACCACAGCACAGCCCCTCCTCACCGTGGTGCTCCATCTCGACGAGGTTGACCCCCTCCACCGAACTGACAAGACTTCTGGGCTCGTCGTAGATGTTCATCTGTCGTCCCAGACGACATGGGTCATGGAATGTCACTGTGAGTTCGTCTTTGGCCTGCAATTGCATGTCAAAGCCGTTCTCAAGCAAGAACTCGGTGGTATGCATGACCTTCATGTCCCCTAGTTCATAGTCCATGGCGAAGGTGCGGAAGCACTCTGCGCAAGAGGTTACCAGGGTATCGATTCCGCTCTGCCCCAGTTTTTTCTGGTTGTAGGCCTTCAGTTTCTCGAAGACCTCGCTCATGCCCTGCCACTTCTGGTCGTGCCCACAGCACTTGAGGAAGTCCCTCCCCAGGTATGTGACTTCCTGCCCCATCTCCTCGAACAGGGTAAAGGCCGCGGTTGTCGTATCGCCGAGATCCATGGTGCCCTCGTTGACGTGGCTGAAGACCATCTCTTGGTCGATGTAGTCTACGCACCCGGGATAGTAGCCAACGCTGGAGTCTATCGGGTAGTCCTCAACCGAGATGAAAGCCTCGTCGGCATCCTCCTCCGCCTCGGCTGCCAACACCGCCTGAAGCACGGTGTGGGGAATCTCGGTCACAGGGGGCCCACCCACTATCAGGTTGCGCCTGATGTCGATGTAAGAGTCATAGTCTACCAATTGCGGGCATGCGTTGGTGCAAGCCGTGCAGGTTAGGCAGGAGTACAGAGGGACTCCGTCGTCCTCGTTGTTCCACGTGTTGTATATGATATTGAGCTTGTCTCCAGCGTTGAACAGGCGAATGGGGCAGGCGTCATCACACAGGTCGCAGCCGTAGCACTTGTTCATCTCCCACTCATACCCCCTAGCCATGCTGCGCATGAGCAGGAACACCATTGCCCCAACACCAAGGCAGGGTATGAACAGCGAGTAGACCAGTTTGGCATCTAGGCTCTTCGGGTTCTTGTGGAAGGTTGGATTAGAAATGGACATCGCTGCCAAAGCATCGGCATCGTGAGTGTTATCGGCACGTACCAGTGCCGTCCCGTCCTCTTTGAGGAGCAGCGGTTGGTAGGCGACAGCGGAGAAATCCGTAATCATGGTCACTGTCTCGTCGATTCCCAATGAGGAGGTCACGAACGTTATCGTGTAGGTTTGTCCGGACGTCAAGTACATCGACGTGGAGTCGCACGTATCCCCCTCATTTTCCCAGAGGAGTTGGCCCGAAGAATCAGTGAGGGAAATACTCTGGGCATGGGTGCCAGCCCCCCTCACCGTAGTCCTGAAATTGCATCCGACATCAGCGGGAACGCTACCGACTCCGAGGTTCTCGACGCTGAAAGTTCGCGACTCGGCAATCTCGATCGGACTGCCATCATCCAGCCCCGTGTAATTGAATTCCCCACCGCCGTAGTTCCTGGACGTCTGCGCAACGGCATGCCCGTTGATGTCGCTGAAATCGATTATTGTGGTTTTGGTTGGTTGGTAGATTCCCCAATCAAGCCAATGCACTGCGGGAATCACGCACCAATCTGCGCGTTCCGACTCCTGCTGGACACCTTCCCATGCTGGTAGTTCGCCCGTGCTTTCGTAAGTCAGGCACTCGTCCTCCCAATCAGCCCACACGTTCCCGTGCTCGAAGAGGACTAGCGTGTCGGCAGGCTGGCCCCTAATGCCATCAAGCTCTTCCATCTTATCGTCGGCTTGGTACTCCCAGAAACCCATTGTTCCAAGCCCCCTCTGGTCCCAGAACCCGTTTTCGTAGACTGGCCAGGTGACAGTGCAGATCAGAACGGTTGCTATGAGCGAGCCCACAGCGACTTGCTTGCCAAGGAAAGGAGTCAGCCTAGCACCCAATGGCCCTAGCAAGAAGCGTCTGGTCCAGAAGTAGATTAGGGCGAACAGGAAGATTCCAGTGAGCACCCAGGGAATTGCGTTGAACACCTCGGCAGTCCAAGGCGGTTGCGTACCGCACATGAAGTTGCCATGGGATCCAGCCCAGCAGTGGTCACTCCTGTTCTTCGCATAGAGTTCGAGGAAGATGTTGATGGAGAACACCGAGATGAACCAGACGTGAGCGAGGTAGACTGCACCTGCAGAGGCGAACCACGGATCCTCCACTCCCCTTTTCTCTCTCCTGCCGATGAGGAACGGGGGAAGAGCTAGCAGGCCAACGGGAATGCCGGTGATGATTGATCCCCACCAACCGGCGTTCCAGGAGATTACCGGAGAACCGAAGAAGTCCCCTATTGGACCAGCTGGGATAGTGAATTGAGGGAGGTACTCGCCCCATCTGAGGTACCCGTAGGAGAACAGAACGTACCAGTCAGGGAACACGAAGCCGGCTTGTGCGTACGGATCGGCTGCGTTGTGGAGGGGTGGGGGGATTATCCACGAGTAGAACGCGATGACCATCAGGATGGCGGCGAAAATGATGGAGTCCCTCAGTGCCTCCGTAGGCCAGAACATGTGTCCGACGAATACCCTCCTGCGCTCCTCTTCTGCCTCGATCAACTGCTCTTTCTCGCTCATGTAAGTATCAGCGATCCTACCGAATCTCTCCATCATCCCCATGTTCTCACCTCAATGCGGCTCCGCTATACCTTGTACCCACACGATAAACAGGTGCGCTAGAATTAGTGCAGTCACGATGACAGGGAGCACGAACACGTGCAGGAAGTACATCCGGACGACGGTCTGTCCACTCAGTACGGTGTCTCCGAACAGGAGGGCCGACATCCAATCACCAATCAGTGGAGTGGAATTGGCCATGTTGATGCCTATGGTCGCCGCTCCGAACGCAAGGCTATCCCAAGGAAGGAGGTAACCGGAGTAACCGAAGAAGATCGTGAAGAACATGAGGGCCACTCCAATCAGCCAGTTTAGCTCCCTGGGGTTTCGGTACGCTCCGGTGAAGTACACCCTGCACATGTGGAGGAACACGGAGGCCACCATGAAGTGAGTGCCCCAGTGGTGTATGGAGCGCATTATGTAGCCGAAGGGAAGCTCCACCATGATGAATTCCATCGAGGCGTAGGCTGGCGTGGGGTCTGAGTTCAGGTCTCCTCCGGGAACGTAGTAGAAGCCGAGGATGGTGCCCGAGATAACGAGGATGATGAAGGCGAGGAACGATATGCCACCGAGGCAGTACAGGGGGTACCAGTACCAGATGATACGTAGCTTGTACTTCTCGGCGTGAGTGAGGGGCATCTGCCTGTGCATGCTGTGGTAGGCGTCCCTGCTCATTCCCCAGTAGTCCTGAATCCTGAAGCGGGTATCGAGCCAGGAGAATGCCCAGAGAAAGCTCTTCTCCGCGAGGCCCATGCCGCCTGAACTGGTCTCCACTGCCCTCAGGATGTCCTTTCGTGGGATGTCGTCCCGCTCTCGTCGTAGCGTAAAGGCCACGATGACGACGACTATAGCGATGAAGACCCAGAGGAACCAGAACTGAATCATCATCTCACCTCAGGCGCAGAACGTGTACCAATCCTTGAAGTCGGGCAAGGCCTCTATCAGGTCCCCATTAACAATGAATGGAATCAACGGCATTCCGACCGGAGCGGGGCCACCGGTACGTTTGATTCCTATGTAGTCGAACTCAGCGCCACTCGCCCTGTTCCTGTTTCGGTTCTTCTCTATCACTGTCGGGTCATAGCGGCTGGAGTGGCAGATGCAGAACAACTTGTTACCGCCCGAGTCGGTCCCGCCAGGGTACCAGTTGTCAACAGTGAAGTCGTTGTTGACCAGCTGCCACCCAGGTATGCAGCAGAGGTGAGGGCATCTGGAGAAGATGATGATCATGTTGTCGTGAATCGACAGTGGTGCGTACTCCTCCTTCTCGTCAATCTCGTAACCGGACCCGACATAGGCACCGCTTGATGTGAAGCCATCCTGGAACTGGAACCTAGGCTCATTCTCGACAAGTGGCTTCCTCGAGTTCTCTTGGTGGGGCACGTAGGTTGCTATCACGGGGAGGCCCGACCAGAGTCCGGCTGCCGCCGACATTCCGGTATCGGAATTCGCTGCTTCTGCGACGAAGGACTGGTGCGTCATTGGCTGCCCGTCCATGCTGTTGTACCACACGTCAGAACCCTTGGGGGCATAGAAGGTGATGGCAGAGTCAGAGTCACTAGAACTCGATTGCCCCATCAGGAATGAAGCGAATCCCACGCTGCCTAGGCTCGCCATGGTGATGAGCCCAGCAGCCGTATTGAACGACAATCGCATGAACTCCCTGCGATCGATTCCCCCGGAGACCTCACGGAGGTCATTATTCGCACCGGAAAGAGGACGTAGCCTGAATCTCCTCGACACTATTACACCTCGTATTCCTTCCATGCATTTGGATCGTTCTGTGTGATGTACTTGTTCCGCCTGTACTTGACCATTACAACATCGGGAAGCACGTACTTCAGGTAGACTATCCCCATAATAATCACCGTGAGCAAGGTCATCCCGCAGTTGAATGAGAGAATCTGCTGGTCCCAGTTGTTGAATAGTCCGTAAGAGAGGGCGCCGGCCCAGTATAGAGTCCAGAGCAAGCCCCACAGACCGACGATGATGATTAACCAGGAGTCCCCGGAGGGCGAGATACTCGCCCGCACAATGGTCCCGGGTTTCGGGTCGTTAAACACACCATGGTCTACGGCAGCAACATAAGAATCCTCGGAGATAGTTACATCCTCGAGCATTTTTCTGGCATCATCGATACTGACCCGACCCGACTTGACTTCCCTGAGGAGGCGCATCACTACGTCGTCCTTCACAACTGATCACCCCTTCGAAGGTGTTTGAGCCTCAGCTTCAGGAGGTTGCTTCTGCCCTCGTAGTGGCGCGAGAATCCATACCTGAGGAAGAATCCGCAGAAGATGATCACGAGGAACACGGAGACGAACCCGAGCAGACCTAGCCAGTGAGCCAAGAGCTCGGCCCCCATTAAGTGGATGTCTACGTGGTCATCGACCGGTGCCGGAGGATTGATGTCCCCGTTTCCTGAGAATACCGTTCTAGTCCTGCCGTCGTCGGAACCTTCGTCCACGGTGGTAGTCAGCCTGTTCCATCTGTCAAGCTCAGACGGTATTAAATCGCCATTGACGGCGTTACCAGCCAGCCAGAAAGTGACGGCACCACTCCCTTCC
>JAYZLU010000016.1:0-3716 GCA_036153975.1 Thermoplasmatota archaeon
ATTTCGCTGACCTGCTCGCGCCCACTCCTGCTATGCCCGTACATTACCTCGCCGGAGCTAACCTTCCAGTTCCACTGCTGCTGGAAAATCTTGGCGTCCTCCAGATTTCTGCACAGTTTACTTGGGACCGCATGGTACATCGAGAGAACTCGTCTGCTTTTCCGGAAGTACTTCCCTATGACCTCAGGTAGCAGCCCGCTGAGCCATGTTTCGCTGACCATCTTAACCTCCCTCGGTATCACGTACCTCGGGTTCTCGAGCGGTCCGAGTACCTCCTGCATGGCCTCTGCGAAGATTTTGGAATCCTCTTCAGTCGCCTCCTCTAGGTAGGCTCTCATCCAGCCACCTCCTCTGCTCCCCCCTCCTACCTTGGCATCGAACCTGATTAGACCCAAAGCCTGCAACGAGCAAGCGACAGCATCCCCGATTGCTTGGATCAGAGATTCGTCTGACCACGCGGCTAGGCCAATCCTGTTAGCCGGAGGGAATCCCTCTCCGAATACTCCTTTGATCTCGATGGCTTCTCTGGGTACTGCGCTGAAGGGCTGGCCGATTCCCCACAGATCCCTTGTCCGCACCCTGTTTCTCGCCCTCAACAGCATCTCCTCGTTGAAGATCTCCATCGTTTCCGAGACGCCTTCCGGCTCGACTTCAGTGAAAGCAGCGTGAACGTGTCCTACTCCCTTCTCTATAGCGCCGTCGTCGCAGACTCCGTACAGTTGCTTATGCTTCCTCTTGAAGCGGAGATAGTCGTCGAATCCTTTGGTGAACTCGTCGGCCAGACAGACTATATCCCAATTGTTTGCTACCTTCTCAGGCCAGTGCTTGTCCAGTCTAAACGATCTTCCCCTCAGTTGATTTATGCTCATGCTGGTGGTTACTGTGGTAAGATCCACTAGGACATTGATTCTGCTCGCGTCCCAACCCTCGCCAAGAAGTCCCCTTGTCCCCACTAGGCACTTGGTCACTCCCTCTTGGAACATCTCGGTGATCATCATCGTATAGTAGCGTGGCAGCCAGTCCTTGCCCTTGCCTCTGATTTCGAAGTAATCTCCTCTTTCGATGTAATCGAACTTGATATCTAGACTCCTCTCAGAGGCCCACTGCTCGAAACGAGGGAATATTCGCTCTAGGAGATCGTCGTCCACCAACACGGTCGTGCCCGTCATCAGCACCGGGTCCAACCTGTCGGTCGTCTCGCATCCGAGCACCGCCCTGTATGCAGCTACTGCTCCGCCGGCATCATCATCGAGGACGCCTTCCACCAAGGCAGTAGCCGAGGTCTTCTCGAAGTCGGTCACAATCACTGACCGGATGTCCGGTCCGAGGGTTTGCATCTCCGCACTCAGTATGTCTCGCAGAGCATCGTACTTGGCGGAGGCGTAGGCCATCACCCTGCCGATGGGTGAAGCGCATAGTCTGGGACCGTTACCAGTGATCTGTACCCCAAGCATCCTCAGCTTGCTCTTCGCATCCTCAGCAAGGGCATGGTCCCTCCCGCTCTCCGACCTCATCAGGCCATTCCTGATGTAGCGATCGAGTATCGTAATCAGCACATCCATGCTATTGCCGCCGGCCACGAGTGAAGCCGACGGCTCCGGGACACCTGCGGGCAGATTGAGTCCGCCTGACGTGAGATAGGCCCTAGCAGCGTCCGCAAGCCCCGGATCCCTTCTCCGGAAGGAGTTCCAGTCCTTCGCTCTCCCAGCCGGCAGAATCAGTCCATCGAGCACTCTGGCGAGCCAGACCTCGAGCCTTGGTGTGCGTCCCTCGAGGTCTTCCGGACCTCTCCTAAGTTCACCTAGTAGGCTCTTGAAGTCCTCATCCACATTAGCGATGTATCTCAATTCATCCGGAGAGGGGCGTACGAAGTATGCGAGGTCCTGGTAGGGAGAGAGGTTACCGTCCCTGACTAGGGCGGGAACCGGGACCTCGTAGTCTACCTCTCCAAACAGGTCGAGGTATCGGGCGGCCGAAGAGTCGCTGGCCATCTCAGGGGGAGTGGCAGTGAGGCCGAGAACAACTGGATTGCCGAGAAATTCCACGGCCTCGATGAGGACCCTGCCCCAGTGATCCATCAGGTGATGGCACTCATCGAGGATGACTAGTCCGATCCCTACCTCTGAGAGTCTCTTCAGATTGGCCTTGGCGGACTCGTGGAGAATCCACAGGGCATTCCCATGCTCGGATAGCGAGTCCCTGACCTTCTTCCTGTAGTGCCCCATCCTGTTAGAGTAGTATTCGAAGTTCTTCTCCTGCAGGTCGGCGATCCATGCCAGTGCGCTTTCTCGGTCGTCCGCTTCAACCGAACCATCGTTTAAGTCAGGAGTCATCAGGCTGGAGATCCACAACTCCATTGCCGACTCGTCTAGGTCATCCCCTCCTCTCTTGGGGAGAGTCACCGACTGGTAGGTCAGCGAGGTCAGTATGCCCGGATTCTTGGGGTCAGTGCCTATTTCCAACTCCCTGCCATCCAAATGGAAAAGTTCCTTGGCCCTCTCAACCCACTGGGCCTGTATGGCCGAGTTTGGGC
Source organism: Thermoplasmatota archaeon (assembly GCA_036153975.1). Taxonomy (GTDB): domain Archaea; phylum Thermoplasmatota; class Poseidoniia; order Poseidoniales; family Thalassarchaeaceae; genus UBA36. The sequence continues at coordinate 2,534 of JAYZLU010000016.1, forward strand.
TAAGCACCAACGTGGGTAGCCTGACCATGTCTGACCAGACGTACAGCCCTAGCACTGTCTTCCCGGAGCCAGGAGGGGCCACAATCAGGAGCTCCTTGGAACTCGATTCCAACTCCTTCATAATCACGCTGGAAGAAGCCACCTGAGACGGCCTAAGGGTTCCCGAGAAGCCAATCTTACCGAAGTCAACGCTCATTCTAGTTTCAATCTGGACGGCTCCCATGGTTCAACGTTCGCTACCCTTTGAACGTAAATCCGGAACAACGTTGATGCCCCATGGTCTAGAGTGGATGCTGTGGTTGTTGGTGGCCCGTGCTCCTTCGAGGGATGCAAACGAACCACGATGTACCAGAGCCACCATTGCTACAAGCACAAGGACGAGTCAAGCCGCGAAGAGACCGAGCATATTCCCATCTTGGAACCCATCACTCTCATGGAGGACTTGCCTCAACAGTTGGATCCGGAATATGTTTACGGCGGATACCTCGCAAAGGAACAGGTTCCTCCCGAATTGCTGAAGTTCGCCGAACACCTGTCTTCTGCTGGGAAGACCGTTTACGATGTTTTCAGTGGAATGGATCTGAACGAAGATGGAACTCTAGATGAATCGGAGGTCCAAAAGGGCCTTGCTCTATTGGAAAAGAACCTCTGGTGGACCGAGGCGGGCGAGATCGACGCCCTGACCCCCTCGGACATAGATTCGCTAGTGAATGCATTCGACCGGTCGGGAGATGGGAAAATCGACCTCACAGAATTCGATGCCCTATTGAGGATAATCCCCGGTTACGACGTGGAATCTGAAAATAATGGACCCGGGGGCAAAGGGACATTATTGGCGGTAGCGCTCAACTTGATTTGGCTCATTGTTCTTGGGGATGCTGCAGGCGATTTGGTCATTGTATCGTTAAATGGTGGTAGAATATTCGGGTTCGTGGGCTGCTTGGCTTTGTTTTGGCCGGCACTTGCCGTATTCGCCTACGTGGCCCACAGGCAACGGGGCAAATACCGCCTTGGACGCATTGAATCTGCCTAATAGAACCCCATTGAGACCCCTCTGAAGTGCGGGTGACTCAGAGGGGTCTCAGAGGGTAGCCTATGTTTCTATTAGAAATTCGAAGATAAGTGATAATGTTTAGATCGTGGAACCAATTCCACATTGTATATGACCTTCACAGCAACAGAT
>JAYZLU010000017.1:0-3874 GCA_036153975.1 Thermoplasmatota archaeon
GAATAGGGAATAGGACACGTAAAGCGCCTCGGCGGGCAAGTCCCGCCGAGGTGCCCCCCAACAGTGATTACCATAGTTCGTCTGCGTCAGTATGGCGGTCGCGCCATCCGGTGACGAAACATGCTCGATGACTTGCGGGCGCAATGGAAATCCCGTTCTCGCTTGAAGCGCAGGACCATCATTGCCCTAGCAATCATCATCGATGCGTGGGATGGGCTGGTCTTCCAATCCGGCTCGCTCAATCTGCTCGACTACCTCGTGGGCGGCAATATCCCTAACGACATGGTCTGGCTACTACAATCGCTCGAGTCGATTTCGGGCGGGTTCTTCCTGGTCAAGATTCTGTTCGACGACGTCCCAGTGAGCAATGTCAGATCGACAGCAATCGCCCTTTCCCCCCTGTTCCTGCTCTTCATCATATGGATGACCCTCGACTTCCTGTTCAAGGGCCTTCAGGACGACGTAAGCATCAACCTCGATCTAGTGTCAATCGGCGTGGGCACCCTGACCTGGTCATCCACCTACCTCGCCATTGCAGTGGGGCTGACGCTCACCTACAAGGTGCAGCGATACGGGAACTTCGCCCAGAGCGAGCTGTTCATGATCGGCATGTACCTATCCATGGTGATGGTCTGGAGCGACCACTTCTTCCCGCTGTACGATGCCCCAGGGGATGGCGTGCTGGTCTGGTCCTTGCTAGTGTGGACTGTGCTGGCCGCGTTCGTTGTGACGGGAATCGCGGGCATCATCATCGATCGACTGGTCTACCGCGGCTTCCGAGAGAAGGACACCACTCCGCAGGTGATGATGATCGCTTCTCTCGGAGTGGCGCTGATTCTCCGTGCGATAGTCTACCTCAGGTTCGGTGCCGGCAGGAATATGTTTGAGCCCGACGCAGACTGGAGGCTCCCGACCCTCCGTTGGGACATCCCGACCCAGAAGTTGAGGCTCAACCTAGGGGTGCGCGACATCGAAGATGGGCAGATCTACACCTCTGCAATTTGCGATGAAGACACATTGGAGAAGGTCACGTACGAAGCCTCCAAGCCCCTCGTCGAGTCCTTCAACATGGGTAACGACTGCATCACTCAGTACACCACTAACTACGCATACTACAAGGGCGCCATGCCAGTGGTAATATTCAGCTCGGTCCTCCTCCTCATGATACTGCTGAGGAAGACAAGGCTCGGTCGCAGGATGAGGGCCGTCGCAGACAACCCCGACCTCGCTGCGAGCAGCGGCATCAACGTCGAGCGCATACAGATGACCAGCGCCTTCCTCTCTGCGGGCATCTCCGGGATGGGCGGGGCCATCTTCGCGATGACACTCAGGTTCGCACCGGAGACCGCCTTCACGCTCCTCCTGCCTTCCTTCGCGGTGATAGTGCTGGGAACGATCGGCTCGATCGAGGGGGTTATCGTCGGGGCCCTGGTAGTCGGCTTCGTCAGGGCGCTGTCCTCGCCCGTCCTGATTGGGATAGGGTATCCCCTGGGACGGGCGAACTACACCACACTAGACGGGGTCATGCCCTACATCTTCCTCGTCGCGATACTGATGATCATGCCCGAGGGCATAGGGGATGCCTTCGAGAAATGGAAGGTGGAGAGGCTGCGTCGCCGTGCAGAGAGCGAGGCGAAACCGTCGAGGGAAATCGGTGCCGCGCTCGCCATCTCCCCCCTTGGGGCACTCGGACTCCACAACTTCCAGCAGAGGAAATCGGCTCGTGGGGAATCGATGCTCATCGTCACCGTGGCGTCTTTCTTCTTCAGCAGGGTGACCCGATTCATCTCCGGCAACTCGTTCGCCGATGGCTCGTGCTCCGAGGCCTGCAAAGCCAATGAGTCCGTGTCATCCAACCTCGAGATTCTCACCGGCAGGTCCGACGGGACCCTGTTGCTCGAAGACTCGCCTCTGACAATTAACCACGTACCCAGCCCACCCTCCGAACTGGCACCCTTCTACCACCCTGACTGGATAGCGGCTGAGTTCGAGAGATTGAACAGGTCCTGGTATGACCTGATGAGCTTCGAGCTCAACTTCATCGATGCGGTAATCTCCCTCGGCGACCTGATTTGGCCGGCTGTGCCCATTATGGTCTGGCTGATCGCCGTCGTGGAGGGCGTCTACATCCTCCAAGGCAGGGAAGACGACCCACTGCGGCCCGCCATTGAGACCATGGACTCTTTCTCGTCTATGCTGATGAGCACAAGGAACAGCGCATCGGTGACCATGACCGACTCACTCAAGGCGGTCAATGGTGCGCTCAGCGAGTTCCAGAGCAAACTAGCCGCTTCGATAGAAAGTGCCAAGGCATCGACCAAAGAGAGCCAAAGCGACTTGTTCGAGAAATACCACGAATGGGCACCATACGGCAGGGAGAGCCCGCGCGGCTCGTGGGCCCTGTTCGCATTGCTGCTGACTATCCTGCTCCTGTTCGTCTGGTGGCTTCCAGTGGCTGATCAGGAAGGTGCCCGCTTCATCAAGGTGCTACAGGTATCCAACGTCTTAATCACGCTATCCGTCTTCACACTGCTGGCGTTTTCCCTTAACCTCCATACCGGAATCACCGGAATGGTCAACTTCGGAGTAATATTCTTCGCCGGTATCGGGGCCATCACGGTCGGCATCCTGACTGCACCCAAGGACCTCCATGGCTACGACTGGCCAGTCCTCTGGGCAACAGTGATGGCCGTTCTTCTCGCAGCCGGCTTCGGCTGGATGCTCGCTTACCCAACTGCGAGGCTCAGGATGGACTATTTCGCCATTGTCACGATCTCCTTGGGTGAGATTGTGAGGGTCCTGCTAATGGGAGAGCCATTGCTCAGAGCCGGCTCTTGGGGCTCCTCGATTGGCATCTCCAGATATGCCCTGCCGTTGCAGAGTTGGTGGTTCTGCGGCAGCGAACCGCCGCTGAGCGACTCGGGCGTCGCACTGAGCGCATATGAGTGCAGTGACGTTGTGGGAATCGGAAGCATGGGCGAGCGAGTGGGCGAGCTTCTGAACCTCGGGGAGCCAGCCCCCTACATGATGGTTCTAGCACTGATTGGAATAGTCTCCATGCTGCTCGTGTGGTGGGTGCTCGAAACTGTGTTGAAGTCACCTTGGGGAAGAATTCTGAAGGCCATCAGGGAGGACGAGGAGGTAGCACAGCACCACGGTCACGACGTGCTCACCCACAAGGCAGCGAGCCTCGCATTAGGCGCTGCGATTGCTGGACTAGCTGGGGCACTGTGGGCTTGGAAACTGACTGGCTTCCAGCCGAGCTTCATGTCTCCGGCCAAATCGACGTTCCTGGTGTGGGCGGCCTTCGTAGTCGGCGGCGCCGCAAACAACAGGGGGATGGTGATTGGCGCGTTCATCATAGTGCTCATGGAGTTCGTCTTCAACGTCCTCGTAGCTAGTCAGGGATCAGCCGATCTCCCACTCCACGATACAGCAGCCAAAATCGACGCTCTGTTCGAGTGGCTGGTCACCCAGCCGTGGGACGTCGCCGTCCTATTCGCGGCCGCCGCCCTGCTAGGCATCGCAGTCGGCTGGAGAGGCTTGACCGCGGTCGGGGTGTCGGGCGTAGCCGCAATGTCGTTTTCCGGGGTGATGATGGGCGACCGCTCGATTAGCGAGTCGTTCGTCGCCGATGCCATCCAAGCCGACATGGCCTACGTCAAGGTCTTGCTAATCGGCTGCCTGATCCTGTTCTCGCTCAAGTACAACCCCAAGGGCCTGCTGCCTGAGGTACCGAGCAGGCCACCCCGTCCGGTTAGGGGTGATGCCGAATGAGTTCCGTACTCAAGGTCGAAGGCCTCCGGATGGAGTTCGGTGGGCTGGTAGCCGTCAATGACGTCTCGTTCGATGTCATGGAGGGCGAGTTCGTCGG
>JAYZLU010000018.1:0-11313 GCA_036153975.1 Thermoplasmatota archaeon
CAATACGGCGCCACACCTGTGTAGCACCGCCTTTGCTAGGGATGCGTCCCCGGATTCCAGCGAATCGGCTAGTTCGGAACCAGCGTCGGGTCCCCCATCCTTGGCAAATCGTACGAGGATGACGTCATCCCCGTTCCAAGTGTATCCCCCGCATGGGGCAGCTGTGACTGATTGAGCCGAAGTGCAACGCCTCTTGAGGCGGCCATCGGAGCCCCAAGGAAGGAACTCGGCGAGCCACTTTGAGTCGGAGAACAGCGTGGCTACGGGTCCGCGATTCGTTGCCCCGGACAACAGAGATTCGATTGCCCCAAGTTCTGGCACCTCACCCCACGGCTCCAACTCCGATACGACGAGTTCCCAGTCCTCTGGACTGGCTAGCTGCACTGGCTCGAGCATCTCGCATGTTAGGCCAATACCTGCGAACGCCACCGATTCGAATCCCGCTGGTGCCGATGCCTCGGTCTCGACCTCCGCCATCGCCACAGGCCTCCACACTCGAGTCCACTCGGCCACCTCGACGCCTCGATGTCACGACAAGGTCCCGGGCTTCATTGAATCGGTCAGCGAAGGCTTGAATCACAGGGGCCCAAGGGAGCGACATGGGAGAGGTGGAGTCAGACATCCCTCTCGCAGTCGACATGGACGGCACACTGATTCTCACCGACATGAGTTGGGTGAGCTTCTCGAAGGTGATTGCGAGGAGGCCGTGGATTCTACCGGGAATGCTGCTCAAGGAACTGACTGGGCAGAGGGCGAAGTGGAAGCGCGACCTAGCCGAGCGGCTCGTCTTCGATCCCTCCGAGCTCGATTACCACGGGGAGTTCCTAGACTGGTTGACCGGTGAACATGCGAAGGGCAGACACATAGTCCTGGCTACAGCATCCGATAGGATAGTCGCCGAACAGGTCGCCGGTCACGTCGGTTTGTTCTCCGATGTGATGGCATCGGACGCATCCTTCAACCTCCGTGGACAGCGCAAGGCAGAGGCATTGGTCGCTCGCTTCGGGGAGTATGGCTTCGGCTACGCTGGCAATAGCAAGCACGATTTGGTAGTCTGGAAGCACGCTGGCCAGGTAATTGTAGTGAACCCAGAGAAGGGGCTTCTAGACAGTCTCGAAGACGATGCCGACATCGTCTTCGAGTAGGGCTCGTAGGGGCAGTTGGGCTTAACCGTTAGATGCGTCGGGCGGATGCATGGGTCGACGTCGTAATGGTATAGGGCGTCGGATTGACAATCTAGCAAAGTGGTTGTTGGGATTCAGGGTCATCGCTGCACCCGCTAGGCTCGTCTCGAACTCAAGGATGGCTTGGAGCTTCGTTTCGAGGCTAGATAGGATTCGCGTCAAGCGCCAGCGTGACAGAATCATGTCGGGAGATTTGCCTCAGCACGTTTCGATTATCATGGACGGTAACAGGAGGTTCGCTTGGAACCTTAGCCTAGGGAGGGAAATCGGACACAGGCACGGCAAGGAGAAGCTCAAGGAGGTGATGGACTGGATACTGGAGCTTGGCATACCATACTTGACCGTCTACGCCCTGTCAACTGAGAACATCAAGAGACGGAACCCCGAGGAGCTAGAGTCTCTCTACGACCTCTATGTCACGGGTATGCGAGAGATAGCCGAGGATCCGAGAATACACTCCAAGAAGGTCAGGGTGAGCGCTGCTGGACGAATCGAGAGCCTACCAGACAGGGTAAAGGAAGCGATTTCCCACGCCGAGGAAAGGACGGCTGCCTACTCTGATTTCACCTTCACGGTCTGCTTGGCCTACGGTGGCAGGGAGGAGATCGTCGATGCGGTCAAGGGAGTAGCGGCCGACCACGCCTCCGGTGATTTGGACCTCGATGCAATCGATACCGCGGAGATCTCGAATCGCCTTTACGACGCACATATCCCCGACCCTGACTTGGTAATCAGAACCAGTGGGGAGGAGCGCGTCTCGAACTTCCTGCTCTGGCAAATCGCGTACGCTGAGCTCTACTTCACCGATGTTCACTGGCCGTCGTTCTCCATGGGAGACATGTACGACGCCATCGAGACCTACCAAATCAGAAGGCGTAGACATGGCGGATGAGGCACACCTGAATCCAGCCGTGACTGTCGATGCGATTGCGCTCCGCGAGGGTGTTGCCGGTACCGAGGCGCTTCTCATTAGGAGGGGGGAGCAGCCATGGAAGGGCAGACTGGCGTTTCCCGGCGGCTTCGTCGACCGTGGAGAGGACCCGGAACACGCGGTGCTGCGCGAGTTGACCGAAGAGACCGGAGTAACGGGTTTCAAACCCACGCTGTTCGCGGTCCACGGCGACCCTCACCGCGACCCTAGGCAGCACATTGTCGCCATATTCTACAAAGTATCAGTGAACCCAGATGCAGTGCCGTTTGCAGGAGACGATGCTATGCACGCCAAGTGGGTCTCTATTGATGGACTGCATGCCGAACAGATGGCTGGAGACCACATCCGAATCATAAAGCGTCTCCGTGAGTAATCCTATGACCTTGAAGCCTCTCGGGTGGTCATGAGTCGAAAGTTGAAAATCGATACTGGCGAGACCAAGTTCGGGCCCTACAGCCCCGGAATCAACGTGAAGGACCACATCTGGCTGTCCGGGCAGGTCGACGTGGATGCCGGTGACGACATAGAGTCGCAGACGCGTGGCACTCTAAACAAAATCGACGATTTGCTAGCAGCCGCCAACAGCTCCAAGGCCGACCTCGTCAAGGTCACGGTCCTGATGTCGGACATCGAGGACTACGCCAAGATCAACGATATCTACGGCGAGTGGCTCGATGACACTATTCCTCCAGCGAGAGCGGCCTACGAAATTGGTAAGTTGCCGATGGGTGCTCTCGTCGAGATAGTCTGCGAGGCGTTCAGGTACTCAGGAGAATATCGTACCGACCTACCTGCAGAACTAGAAGAAGCGTTAGCATAGGTGAGAGCATGAGCGTGTTCAAGGCCTACGACATCAGGGGCATCGCTGGTACAGAATTAGACTCGGAGTTCGCCGAGCGTCTGGGGCGAGCCCTCGCTACTCACCTTGAAGCGAAGTGCGTTTCCGTCGTCAGGGACATTCGTGACTCTGGGCCGGAGTACCACGCGGCCTTCGTGAAGGGACTGAATGCGGCTGGCGCCGACGTCGTAGACCTAGGGATCTCTACCACGGGAGTGCTCTATCGCTCGACTGTAGACCTCCCCGTTGACGTGGCAGTCGCCATAACCGCTAGCCACAACCCACCTGAGTACAACGGTTACAAGATCTGCCACGGTACCATGCCGCTGGGTGGAGAGGATCTGCAAGACATCCGGAGGACGTTCGAGGCAGGCGATTTCCGTAAGGGGGAGGGATCGTACGATACAGCCGAGGACTACGAGGAGAGTTACATCGATGCAGTCATCGAGAGCGCCGGCAAGCCCGCACGCGATATCAGAGTCGCTCTAGATTGTGGAAACGCTGTTCCCGGACCCCTCGCAGTTAGACTCCTAGAGCGCCTTGGTGTCGATGTGATTCCAGTCTACTGCGATTGGGACAATTCGTTCCCAAACCACCCCCCAGATCCCACGCGACCCGAGAACATGACCGATTTGGGACAAGCAGTAATCGAGCACGGGGCTGAGTTCGGAATCGGGATGGACGGGGATGGGGATCGTTTGGGAGTGGTCGACGAGCAGGGGCGATTCATTCATCCTGACAGGTTGATGGGGATTTTCGCTAAGGATGTGCTGTCAAATTTGCCGCAGGACGCTAGCGAGGAGCAGCGCACCATCTTCTATGACGTCAAGTGCAGCATGGCTCTCGAGGAGGCCATCGAGGGACTTGGCGGAGTTCCACGCATGGTCCGCACTGGTCACACTTTCATGAAGCTCGAACTCAGGAATCATCCCACTGCGCCTATGGCCGGGGAGATGTCGGGTCACTTCTTCATGAACGACGGCTGGCACGGCTTCGACGACGCACTGTACAACAGCGCACGACTTCTCGAGATAGTCGGAAGAGATCAATCTCCCGAACGAGGGGGGCCCAAATTCTCCGAGCGATTCTCCTTCATGCCTGAGTACCCGACGACCAACGAGGGCAAGGTTCCGCTGCTAGGTGAGCGCGAGGAGGTCATGGCCGCAGTCAGGGAGGCCTTCTCGGACATGGAGTTCTCCACAGTTGACGGAATCCGAGTGCGCTACGAGAACGGATGGTATCTTTGCCGCCCAAGCAACACCGAGCCGATCCTCGTAATGCGTGCAGAGGGACGCAATCAGGAAACTCTGGAGTCAATACTAGGCGATATCGAGTCCCGAATCGGTCACTTGGTTGACCTCGCGGAATTGCGTTGATTTCAACCGATTCGCTTATTCAGAATCTCATTGTGGTCGCCACGCTGCCACTGTAGCTTAGCCTGGTAGAGCGTCTGATTCGTAATCAGAAGGCCGGGAGTTCGAATCTCCCCAGTGGCTCCATCAAGCACCCAGGCCGAACTCATCGAGCCTGTCGGAGAACTTCCGATAAGACGTTTTGAGCGCCCCGATTACCGGTAAAGAGTCACCAGAAAGGAAGCACATGGTTGCGCCACCTCCGGTGCTGTTGTGGGTAATCTCGTGAGCAACGCCCCTTTGGTTGACGAGGGCGCTAGTGTGCCCCCCACCGATGATAGTCATGGCTGAGGCCTCGGCACACATGTTGAGGATCTCTATGGTACCGAAGGCGAACCCAGGCAGCTCGAAGTAGGATGCCGGCCCGTTCCAGAGGATGCATCCAGCTTCCTCGACCAGTGGTCGGAGCTTCATCAGGGTCTGGATACCGATGTCGTAGATTGGGTGCTCGGTAGGGAGATCTCCCAAAGAGAAGGGATGTCGTTCACCCTCGATCTCGACGGCGAGATCTCGGGGCAGGAAGAGGAGTTCAGCGTAATCGGAAACTAGCTTCTCAGCCATTCCCCATGTCTCATCGAAGTCCTTGCCCATCATGTTCCTGATGAACTGCTTGTTACGCTCTCCGATGTCATTGCCATCGGCCCAGAGCATCAGATTCCCGGATACACCCACGAAGGCAATTCGGTCCACGTGTCCCCTGCCAATCAAGTTGAGAGCGACTCTCAGTGAGTCGTCGCACTTGGCTCCGCCGAGGATCGCCAAGTAGGGTTTTGGGGGGTCGCGGATAGCGATGCGCAGACTCTCGATTTCCTCCTCCATCAGAGAACCGGCAACGCAAGGCAGGGTGTTCGCGAATCCAGTTAGCGTCGGTGACCTCCTGTGAGCGGCGGCGAAGGCGTCAGTCACGTAGATGTCTGCCACAGAGGCTAATCTCGCCACGACGCCGGTCGACTCCGTGTCCTCGTTGGCGTCGTACTTAACGCCGTACTCCTCTTCGTGCTTTCGCACGTTGTCGAGGAAGATGACGTCACCATCGACCATGCCCTCGATTGCCTCGATTGCCTCGTCACCGCACACGTCGGGAACGAACCGGATGGGCTGTCCCAATATTTTCGAGAGGCGCTCGCAGTGTCTGGTCATGTCTGTGAAGTCCGCCCTGCCCGGTCTGGACTGATGCGATAGGATAGCGATCTTCGACCGTGAGAGTGATTGGAGGGTCGGGACGATGGCATGCAGTCTACTGTCATCCAGCAGAATTCCCGTCGCTGGTTCCAACGGCGAATTGACGTCCACGCGGTACAGTACGGTACGTCCCTCAAGGCGAACGTCGTCCAGCGACAGCACGCCTTCCACGACGCTGCCACCAACAACCCACCTTTGGCCATTGTGGATACTGAAGAGGGTCAATTGGACCCAAAATGCCTTTCGTCTATGGCAGAGCAAGCGTGAATGTGGCATGGGACCCCTCCAATCTCACCGGACCCGGCGGGCAAGATTGGCGTGTGCCTGTCTCGGAGCTCGAATCTAGGCAATCCAAACTATCCATCAGCCTTGCAGAGGCAGGGATTGAGTCGGTATACATCGACGACCCCGTCGAGCTCTACTGGTTGACCGGGGGGCGTCAGAACTCCGCTATCCTGATTGGCGCCGATGGCTCTGGCATCGAGGCACGACACTGGGTCCGGCGATCGCTCGAGAGGGCGGAGTACGAGGCCGGTAGGGGCGACTGCCCCCACATCGTCGAGTCGCACCCCCGGATGGGCGACCTCGAAGCATCGCTACTAGGCGCCGGATGCACGCGCGGTCCCGGGCTCCTAGCGGGAAAAATCCCTTACGAGCACTGGAGTTATTTCGACTCGAAACTCGGCGAGCTTCGGGGAAATAGCGATGACTGTACCAAACTGCTCTTCGCATTGAGGGAGACCAAGTCCGATTGGGAGATTTCCATGATTCGCGAGAGCGGCGAGGTCAACCGATCGATGTTCGAGGCGATTCGGGATTGCGGCGGCTTGGGCATGACCGAGCTCGAGATGGCTGGCGCCGCCGACGAAGTCAGCAGGTCAGCTGGATTCGGAGGCAGGATCCGCATGCGTAAATGGCCGATGGACTGCGATAGGGTGGTCATCGCCGCAGGTCGCTCAGGAGCGGTACCCTCGTACTTCGATTCGGCTGTGGGGGGGCTCGGTGCCAGCCCGATATCCTCACTTGGCGCCGGTTTCGCCGAGGTCGCGAGGAACGAGCCTGTCCTCGTTGACATAGTGCACGTCCACAGAGGCTACGTCTCCGACTGCACGCGAATGTTCAGCGCAGGCTCGCTCTCCGGGGATTGGACCAGCAGGCTGGATGACATGGTGGAAGTCGGGGCTTCCGTGGTGGAGAGCCTGAGCAAGGGGGATGACTGCTCATCCGCATGGGACAGGGGCAGCAGCCTGGCAGCCGAGTTGGGTCATGCGGAACACCTCATGGGCATGGCCCCGGACCAGACGAGCTTCCTAGGGCACTCAGTCGGCCTCGAGCTAGATGAGACTCCGGTCGTCGCCAGTGGCTTCGATCGCCCCCTCGCCATCGGAGGTACCATGGCAATCGAACCCAAGGTCATTCACTCCGATGGCGCCATTGGAACCGAGGACACCTGGGTGAGGACAGATGAAGGTATGGAGTGCCTAACTTCTGGTGCAGACTTCCCCCTGATCACGGAGTGGTGACATGGGCGAGAGGCCGGTAGTCACGGTGTTCGGATCGCACGACCTCTCTGACGACCCTGAGACTGAGGCCCTTTGCGAGGGGCTCGGCAAAGCCATAGTCGATCTTGGCTGCAGGATAGCCTGCGGTGGCCTAGGGGGATCAATGACTGCTGTGTGCAGGGGGGCTCGGTCTAGCGATGCCTACCAGAGCGGGGACACCATTGGAATCCTGCCCATGGACGATGCCGACGCGGCAAACCCCTACGTCGACGTGGTTATCCCTACTGGCCTTGGACTGTTCCGCAACATGCTAGTCGCCTGTTCCGGAGATGCGTGCATAGCCATCCGAGGTGGCTCGGGCACTCTCTCAGAGATAGCCTTCGCATGGCAGATCAACAAACCTGTGGCCGCCATGTCCTCCACTGGGGGATGGTCGAGCGAGTTAGCCGGAAGGGCACTTGACCACCGCAGGAAGGACGTCGTCGCTGACCTAGCGAACGTAGACGATGCGGTGACTTGGCTCAAGGACGTCCTCGGCCTGTGAGGATTAGGGCTATGTCCGACGTCGTCCGCGACAACTCGTGAGTCGTACCAAGGCAGACGTCCAAAGGCGCCTCGCCCGCATCCTCAGGCACCGTCACGAACCCCATGGCAAGCCAATCATCGACCCCTCAATCCTCAAGGGCGTACAGGTCGATGACGCTGGCATTGTGGAACTCTGGATACGGCCCCCGCACCCACACTGCCCCTGCTGCCTAGATGACTTGATTAATCTCAGGAGGGCGGTAAAGGAGCAGAAGAACGTGCTCGCGTGTCACGTAGAGGTGATCGGGGTTCCCCAATCCGACCGTTGGACTGCCGCTGTGAACGAGTCGAAGTAGCTACTCGTCGGAATGAGTGTCCGCAGAATCGCCCCAGCGCCTACTCTGTCGCTCCTCGACCTCCTTGAGTTTCGAGCGGATCCTGCTTGAGATCCACCACAATCCCACGCCGAGGCCGATGATCGAAATTGCGAGTGCTTTCAGCAGCTCTGGGTCGCTCCAGTCAGCCATGGACTCGCCTACAGTGGGGGAATGACGTCGATGTCACAGGAACCCGATGGGTACAGGCAGCACGTTAGGATACCGCCATCGGCTACCAGGTCCTCGTCCAAGCCCGGGGGAAGCTCCTCTGGAAGCTCGACCGTGCCTCGAACCAGCCTAACCAAGCAGGTCCCGCAGTTGCCAGAAGTGCAACTGGTCGGAATCGTGACGCCGGCGAGTTCGGCAATCTCCACCAAAGGGGTCTCAGAATCAGCGGGGGCGGTACCGATGATCGCCGAGCCACGGTAGAACCGAATGACTGGGGAGCCTTCCGGCATCGGGAGTCCTCACCGGTCTTCCCAGCGAGTCCAACGTCCAGTTTGCTTGTTGAAGCGCAGTCCGGCCTTCTTCATCCACTTGTTGAACTTCGTGGCGCCGGCTCCGGTAGCGATGATGAATTCCTCCCTGTCCTCCTGGGCTTGTATGTAGCCCTTGGCGGCGATGGTCTGGTCTATCCACTCATCGATACTCATCAGGACCCCCGTGAGGGTGCTCGACTGGAGAGCGGCCTCCAACTCCACCGTCGAGGCGCCTGCTGACTCGAGGTCCCTCTTCATAAGGTCGGCAATCGATCTCGACGTGTCCTTCTTGGGGGGCTTTACCACAGGTATCCGAGGCTTGATGTTAGGGTCTATCTTGATTCTCGACCCGTTGTCCAGACGTCCCCCAACGACATTGGCCATGGATGCGTGGAACTCTTCCTCGCAGTCCCAGCAGATGAACGAGAAATCGGACAAGCCGTCCATGACATTACTACCTCGGGGATCAACTTCCTCGCCGCAGTGCGGGCAAGCATGAAGGCAGAGCACTGGAGCAATCTTCCTGCGGAAGTCGACGATGTCCTGAGGGGTCCCGACCAAGTCGAGCATCTCGTGGTCCCTCGCAGCCTCAAGCCCCCTGGTCTCCAACTGGTCCCTGATCTTGGACCGCTGTTCGTCCTTGGACTCGTCATCGAGGTTGTTCTCGAGCTTCACGATCAGCTCGATGGTCTTCCCGAGCCTGTTCATGACCAACTTCTTGTTCCTGAAGGCCTCTACCCTAACAAGCCTGAGTTGCTCTTTCTTCTCCTGCAGCTCGGCGTAGATGTCCTTCTGCTCTCGCTTGAACCGCTGTTCCTCAATCTTGTCTACCTTCTTATTGTCATCAGACAGGACATCAGCTAGGAAGCGCTGCCTGCTGGATGACCGGGGTCCAGACATGACGGCATCGAGGACTGATTTTGCGACTTCTTTCTTGAGGCCGTAGTTGTTGACCAGGGTCTCGGGATCGAGCTTCTTGAGATCCCCAATTTTTATGCCGCCATCTGCAAGAATCTGGGCAGTCGTCTCGTCGATGCCCCTTCGCAGAAGGGCGAGATAGGTGTCCTTCTTTGCCATTCAATCCCTTCCATGGACCTAGGACTCTCGCACGCCCCCGGCCTTGCAGTGCCGAAGAGGGGGCCCTCTATCAAGTCGCTGTCAATTTGCTGGATATGGTCTACATTGACGAAAGTCGGCGTATGAGAGTCACCCAGTCGAGAGCTTCTAGGTTCTCGGGTCTCATGTCTAACCAACCGCTGGGTAGCCCCTCGATCTCGGAGTCTTGCATAGCCGCTATAGCAGCACCCCAGCGCTCCTTGTGCCAACCACTCACGCGGGAAAGCCTGAGGGGGGACTCGGAGAGTAAGGTCCTGAGCTTTCTCCTACGATGGGCGAAGCAGTGCTTGGTCGTGATTCTGAACAATGCCTTGTCTAACTCCTCCACCTCTGGGCGAATCACAGGTCGGAGAGTCAAGAGCCTTGAGTGTACACGTGGTGAAGGGATGAACGAGCCCGGAGCAAGTCTCCTGTCCAAAGCGACCTCGAAATCGAGCCACAGGTTCAGGCCCAGGGGCCCCATGTCATAGGGCGCTGTGGACATTGCCATCCTAGCAGCGAACTCGTCCTGTACGAGCAGTATCACCAGTTCCAGGGGGTCCTTGGCATGGTGCACTCGAATTCTCTCCAGCACAGGGCTGGAGATCTGGTAGGGAAGGTTCGATATCACGTGCGTGATTTCTGCGGGCCAAGCGGCAGAAACCGCGTCCACCTCTCGAACTTCAATCTCGCATTCGGTACGACCGAATACCCGTTGGAGGTGAGAGACTGACTCCGGGTCGATTTCCAGGGCGGTGACTCGGGCACTGGATCGCAGTAGCGCGAGAGTGAGAGATCCTGGTCCCGGCCCAATCTCGAGAACGTGGGAGTTCCCGCTCAATGGGCAATCAGATTCCATTGCAAGTTCGATGGTTCGCTCGATGGCATCATCGTCGATGAGAAAGTGCTGTCCGAGCGACTTCCTCGGGCGAGACCGGTCACGAAGCAGGTCCACCAGCAGGCGGGTGTCGAGGTCATCCAGTGTCTGCACGTGTCACAGCTCTGAGCGTACCAGCAAATCAAGTAAGCGGGGAGTCTGAGCGACGTCTCGCATCTCCATGAGGTATCGCTCGGCGAGCAGCCTAACGGAGTCGATTCTGCAGGCCTCGTCGATTTCCTCGAACGAGCTCCATCCAGCCAAACCCCTAGCTTGCACCATCTGGATGGCCTTCGAGTTGCCTATTCCGGGAAGCAGTTGAAAGGCGTGGAACTTCAACGATAGGTTGTTGGCGCGATTGTAGAAGCCTATGTGACGTTCTGAGTCGGCTTTGACAGACGCGCTCAACGCAGCGACTATCTCCTGCTGCGCAGATCCGCTCAAATCCTTTAGACGGACTTCGGAGAGCGGGCCCAGATGGTCCGACGGTAGGACGATTGCCTTCCCGATCTCCACGCCGTTGACTTCATTCACTCTAGACCTGACGATGTGAAGTGAGGGCTCGGTGATGCATTGGATCTCATGCCCCATGGGCCTCCTCTCCTGAATGCTCAGGATACGGAGATGCGTCTCGTCGTCGTAGGGGCCCTTCAGCTCCTCGTCGGTTTCTTGCCCATCTGTCGGCTGCATGACCCTCATGCCCCTCAGACAAGTTCTCCCTCATGAAGTGAGTTGTCAGGTATTTGCCCAGAAAATCAGCGTCAGAGGACTTGCTGGCGAATAATCGTGATGACTTCCTCAATCTCGGCGGTGTCCATCGCTATCCTCTTGCTGGCGATGATGACTCTCATATCAGCCACAGACAGCGGTGAGAGCTCTGCAATTTTCGAGCAAATGTCAGGATGCTGAGT
>JAYZLU010000019.1:0-6992 GCA_036153975.1 Thermoplasmatota archaeon
CGATCGAATCGCGGTGTGGATGGAACCTAGCCTCTATGTAGGCAAGTTCCCAGATTTCCCTGTTCCCATTCTCGTTAGGTGGTGAAAAGTGCAGATAGCCGAATCCTGCAGACACACCGCATGATATCTCGATCGAAGGTTTGTAATGGAGCTCGGAAGAGTTGTAGCGATTCGGGCAGTCGGACTGGCCGGAGTTTTCCAATCTCAGGGCATATGGTGACGATATTGCCGCGAATGAGATACCAGATTCGATGATATCCTCCGTTCCGGTATCGAAGAGGCCCAAAGTCAGAATGGTGATCAAATCGAGACCTGCAGATGAGGTGTCAAAGTAGAAACGCTCGATTCCGACCTCGAACTCAAAGTCGTATGGTGCCGTGGTAAATCTCGAGTCAATCACCCAGATGTAGCTCTCACCGTCCCCAAGAGCCAGGATTGAATCCGAACCTGAGTATGACATGGCCTTGATGATTGAGACCTGCAGCGAATCAAGGTCATCCCAGTCTGGGTCGTTCCGACTGCCCTCCAGAACCTGCACCGAGAACACAATGCCCGGTTCGACCCAAAGCGTGTCGCCCACGAGTCCCCAGCCACCAATAAACTCCCATGAAATCTTCAGACCGACCTGAATGTCGTCGTCACCGTCATCATCGATATCGATTGCGTGGAGTAGCGGCTCCGTTTGCAGGTCGAACAAGGAAAGCAGGGATGCACTGAATGTTACCACCTCTACCTGTTCGGTGACGTTGCCGCTGCTGTTCGTATACTGCGTCCAGATCACGTAGTCTGTTATATTGAGCAGCGTCTGCCATATGTTGTCGACGAAGCCGGGGGGCCTGCTACTGGGATCAAGCAGCAGTTCGTACGGTGCTGGGTGTATGGGAGTTGGGGGTGAGGTCTCGAGCATCGCAGCCCCCTCAACCGCTGATCCGACCAAGGAAAGGGGGTCCGAGGAGTCAGATGGCCCCACAGCTTGTTGGACAGCGTCGACTCTCGGCTGAGCGAGTGTCGAGACAGTGTTCGAGTCTAGGATATCCTGTCGCTCAGCGAGCATGTCATTGAGCTCATCTAGGACATCGAAGTCTTGGGATTCGATCCTAACCTCGCCATTGACGCTGGATAACGGGGAGAACAGAGCGAGGACTAGCAGGGCGGTCAGTAATAGGGTGAGGTGGGCGGGACCACGAGGCACCCGAGAGTCGCCTTCAATATCGCTCATATCCAAGTCGCACCTCCTAGAGGTGCGCTATATGGTATTGCCCTGCCCGTACTCGGGACTATCGGGGTTTGGACAGCGTACCGGAACGCGGTCATCCATTGCTCACGAACTCCTCGGAACCACAGTAGGGACAGTTGGTGTAGGCAGAGTCGATGCCTTCGGGAAGCTCTAGTTCAAACGGTCGACTGCATGACGAACACTTCCTCCTGACCTTCCTGTCGACAATGGTCTCAGACTCGGAATCTTCTGGCTCCTCGGTAAGACCGGCCAGCACATCGTCCTCGGTCGGCGCCAAGCCCACTCGCTCGGGGGGATATTGGGCTGAGATCTGATCTGCAATATCCATGTCGATCATCGATTCCGTGCCGATCGTCTGCCGGGACGGGGGTTGGAAGGGGGACTCATCGGGACCTCCCCACATTGAAACCTGGACTTCCTTCAACGATGATGCTGAGCTAGGATCATCCTGCTCCTCGTCTTCAGAGATGTTCGAAATCCTACGCTTGACTGCTAGGTTGAATGCCACGAAACCGCCAAGGGACAGAAGCAGGAGTACCATGACTGCGATTAGAACGATCGAGAACAGACTCAGCCCTGCTTGGCCATCCTCCTCACTCTCGACAATTACCAGCATCTCGGCCACAGACACCAGTCCTGCTTCGTTCTCCACTTGGCAGGCGACGTATTGCGGACCCACGGACTCGAAGATGTAGATGACTTGGGGGCCGCTGAATTGTACCTCATTAGCTGTTCCCTGTTCAAAGGTCCACGTGTACTCGAGCTTATCGGACTCCAAGTCCTCGGCCATTAGATGAAACTCTGTTGGAACTCCGACGTTGACCTCCAACTCCTCTTGGAATGTACCGATAGCCGGGGGGGTAACGTCGATGATGGTGATGGTAACGTCGTCCTGCGAGCTCCTGCCGGCCCTGTCGTTCACACGCAGGGAGATGACGTGATCACCTGCAGCGTAATCTGTGGAGATGTCGAAACTCAGGGTCGAGCTGGGTTCAGTGACGCTGTAGTTCGATTCGATTACCACGTCGTCGAGTAGCCAGTCGAGACTATCGACGCCCCAATTGTCAGTGAACGTGCCACTTAGGACGATGTTCTCGCCGAATCCCTTGAGGATCTGTCCCCCTGCTCCAATCGTTACAATTGGGTCGGAGATGTCCTGAACCTGAATTACTCTGGTTGAACTAGCGCTTCTGGAGTCTACCGACATCACGGAGAGCCTGATGGTATAGTTTCCTGGGCTGTCCCATGAATGGGAGGTTGTCGGCCCTGTAGCATCTGCTAAACCATCCCCATCGATGTCCCATGAGAATCCAGATTCTGGGATTTGGTTGGACTTGTTCGGAGTATCTAGTGCTGAGAGGGTGATGGTTGCACCAACGTCAACCGAATCCAATGAGGGCTCGCTGGAGATTGTTGGGTCGAGTACGGGGGTGAGGGTGATTGTCACAGTCACACCAGCAGGTGCGGTTCCCGCGCCTCCTCCACCCGGTCCTTGACGATTGTCCACAATGACATAGATGTCCTCGCCATTCGTATCAGTGGCCTCCCATGGGAGGTACCTCTCGTTGGTCACGAGGAGCATATCAGCGGAAACTATCCTCGAGGCAGCGGACCAGTTGACGCTGGGGGCGTAGATAGAGTAGGCAGATTCGGTCATCACGTAGATGTCGGGGTAGCCCTCCATCGTCCTCGCGTGAATCTCAACGAACGTCCCGTCGTCCACGGAGAACGGGCCGTGCGCTATCGCGTAGCCACCCACCCCTACCCGATGGATTGAGTCCGAGAGGGTGTACTGCTGGGAGATGATCGTCCCGCCATCGAGGGAGACTTCCGCTGATTGGTCGCCTTGTGCTCCCTCTCCCTCGTCTTGGGGATGTTCGCGGTTGTCCAGAACCAGATACCATCTCGTCTCCTCTCTATCGCTGGGAACCGTCCAATGCCATTCACCCGAGCCGCTGAATGACTCGAATACCGATTCGCTCTGCCAAACGGAAGCCGAGCGGTATGACTGTTCGTTTTGGTACACTGAAACGCTGTTCGCTGAGAACATCAGGACGTCGATCTCTTGATTCGTCGACACGTCAAAGAACAGAATTGTGCCGGGCTCCTGAATTCCGAGATTGACCCTGACGCAAGTCTGGTCTGCCATGCTCCAGTTGTCAGGAAGCGAGGCGAGGTCGGAGTTGTCGCACGAGATGACGCCCTTCGGACTGGCGTTTACAGTCGAAGCCAATGAACTCAGGACAATGATGCCCAGAACCACGACGTATGCCCATCGCATCGAGTGACCGTTCACCCTCGCCTTATGAACGGTATCGCAGTCGCGTTCGGCTCCTGATTGTGCCAGCCAAGCGAATCAGAGGTTTCGAGGGATTGGGGTTGGTGGGAACCAACGCAGGACGACCACGTCGCCGACAGAGCGCACCCAGTTCCATGGAATTGCCACATGAGTCCGCCCTTCCACGAGGCCTTCTGGGGGGTCCGAGACGAAGACGTGCGTGCACGACCACTCGTTGACGTCGATTACGGTGTCGTGCACCGTACCGAGCAGCCTGCCATCGGGGATTATCACGGGTAGTCCCCTGATGTCGGAGGCATGTCGGTCTGCCATCGGTGGCTGCCGCTCAGCATTGCGCATCAATCTGACGGCCGAAGCGGGGTCACTTGCCCCGGTTCTTGTTCGCCTTGAGGCTCGGTCGGAGCTTCTCCGCGCCCTTGCCCTTGTTGTGCAGTCCTCGCCCTCTCTTTCCGGCACTCGTCTTGCCTCTGTGGGCCCGACCGCGGTGGCTGGAGCCTTCCGCTACCCAGCTCAAGTCCTTGTCGGACTTGATTGCTGGGTGAGAAGGATCAACGAGGACGATCTCGTAGAACTTGTTCTTTCCGTCCTCACCAACCCAGTAGGAGTTGAGGACCTCGAGGTTTGGGTAGTGCCTGCTGGTTCGCTCCTCGGCTATTCTCTGAATTGACTTGGCCATCGTGATCTTCTTGACGCCCGCCTTGGATGGCTTCCTCTTCATGTGGACCTTGCCCTTGCGTAGACCGCCGCGACGCACTCTAGTGCGAACTAGGACGATACCCTGCTTGGCCTTGTAGCCGACTCTACGGGCGGCATCCAACCGTGTCGGTCTCTCGATGCGCTGGAACACTGGTTCCCTGCGCCAGCCCGCCATCCTAGCAACGCGGTATCGCGGAGGAAGGTTCGCCTTCGGTTGCTTCCAGACATTGCGAATGTGTTGATGCAGACCCATGGGCTCACCTCTAGCGGCCCGCCGACCTTAATCGCCTTTATGAGCCTGCTTGCATATGCGGATGCAGTGATTGAGCAGCACGTCGATATCGACCTCGTTGAGCGTGACTCACTGCGGGGTCACGAGGAGATTATTCCGAATAACCTGGACGAGAGGATAAAGAAGATTCTGAACATGGGATTCTACAAGCCCATCATCGTCGATGCGACAACCATGGTGATTCTCGACGGTCACCACAAATGGACCGCTGCAAGGGTGCTGGAGCTAGACAAGGTGCCCGTGGTGAGTGTCGACTATCTGGGGGACACCTCGATTATCGTGGACGTCTGGCCTAACTGCGGAAAGGATTCCATCACCAAGCATGAGGTAATCGAAATGGGTCTGTCCGAGGGAGTCCTCCCCCCTAAGACTAGTCGACACAGCTTCGCCTTTGAAGTCCCGGAAATCCAAATCCCCCTCGCCACGCTGAAGTCATAGTGGTCCGCGCTCCCGGACTTGAACCGGGGACCCCCTGATGGCTGCCTACAACCAATGTGCTTCCAGTCTACAGTCAGGTGCTCTAGCCATCTGAGCTAAGCGCGGTCTGAATGACGGGGGGACTTTCGCTTTATCTCGCTTTCCGGTACCATCGGGGGATTGTCGGAAGTTAGTCGTCGAATCGAATCTCCCCCGCGGTTTGCACTAGGTCTGATAATCGGCCTCGACCAGAGTCTTCCCCCCTCAATGGTTAAGAAGGCAAAGAACGCACTAGTGGAGCGTAATAGGCAGCGATGCCTGGGATGCACGAGGCGGGTTAATGGTAGAGGCTCCTGGCAGTTCGGTGACTCCAGAGGATGAGATTAGCCCCCCCAGGAGGATACCCACTGCGCTGACCGACAGGGAGCTGGATAGCTACGGCCCCCCCGATCCTCGGATCCTAGTATGTGGTTGTGGTGGCTCTGGAAACAACACCATGAACAGGATCACCCACATTGGTGTCGAGGGCGCCATCACGGTAGCCATCAACACCGACAAACAGCATCTGGACAACACGCGTGCCATGCAGAAGCTCCTCGTAGGCAGGCACATCACGAGGGGTCTAGGGGCAGGGGGCGACCCCGTCACCGGTCGTAGGTGCGCCGAGGCTGGCCGTGATGTAATAACCAAGATTGTGGAAGGGGCCGACCTAGTATTCGTTACAGCTGGACTGGGGGGCGGTACTGGAACGGGAATCGCGCCCGTCGTAGCCGATGAGGCGAAGCGTGCCGGTGCGCTCGTGGTAGCAGTCGTGACGACCCCGTTCACTGTGGAGCGCAGGCAGAGGATGCAACGCGCACTGGAGGGGCTGGACCTAGTTCGCAAGGCTGCCGACGCGGTCCTCGTGCTAGACAACAACAGACTCCTGCACTTCGTGCCAAACCTGCCTCTGGACGAGGCCTTCAGCATCATGGACCAACTAATCGCCGAGATCGTCAAGGGAGTGGTCGAGACCATCACGCTGCCGAGCCTAATCAACCTCGACTTCGCCGACGTACGCTCGATCATGAAGGGTGGTGGTGTGACCATGATGCTCTATGGAGAGAGCGATCAGGGGCCCGAGGAGGTCGTGCACGAATCGTTGAACCACCCACTGCTCGATATCGAGATCGATGGCGCCACAGGGGCGCTGATTCACGTCACTGGCGGCCCCTACATGACTCTCGAACAGGCCAATCAGGTCTGTGACCTGATGACGGCTAGGTTGTCCCAGAACGCCAATGTCATCTTCGGTGCCAGGCAGGACCCCGCCTTCGGGGACACGATCAAGGTCATGTCAATCATCACTGGAGTGGCCCACGAGCGGCTCGATAGGGAGATGATGAGCGCCGACATGCTCGGTGATGCGCTCAACATCGCTAGAAGGACTCGAGAGCGGCCCGGCAGCGGTTTCCAGAGGTTCGACTAGGAGCACGAGGAGGAATAAGCCTCAAACGGGAGTCTCTGGAGATGACTACAATGGAAAGAGAAGCAATAGCCTTCAGTGTCGCGATTCTTTTACTCTCTTCCGCCTCCATCGTGCCCGCCTCTGCCCAGGCTGCTGAGGACCCCAAGCAGCCTTCCGTGGACAACCCCCACATGCACTTGTGGGGCACAGACGACCTGTCATCATGCTGGACCCACTTCGACAGTAACGACTCTTCAGGCTCGGCAGAGAGCGGCTACGGGGAGCAGATATTCGGTGATGGCCAGCAAGTCTCCGTCGACTACACATGCTCGATGCAGGACACTTTCCTTCAGGACATGTACCTGAACTCCAACGGCACCATCGAGGTCGACTTGGTCGTCAACATCTGGTCGGGAGATTGCGACCAAGGCTCGGAGTGCAAGAACCTGACCCTGACGCTATACCAAGGAAACATCCAGGTAGCTCAGAAGGAGTTCCAAGCGGTTGACAACAACGGCAACGACGAGATGATTTCCTGGGACATTCCGGTTGACCAGAATACCACGAGGTGGAACAAGAGCAGCGAGGAACCTCGGTTACAAGT
>JAYZLU010000020.1:0-3619 GCA_036153975.1 Thermoplasmatota archaeon
GTCCAGGTTCATATCGAATACACGAGGAACATGACGACCGCACTCGAGACGATAGACGTGCTCACAGACGATATCGGCAGGTTCATCGTCGGGCAGTTCCTCTTTCCAGAGGACCTGAGCGTCGGCCCGAACACGACTTACAATGTCTATGCGGAGGTCACGGAGATGTTCCTCCACAACTACAGCGCCACCGACAAATTCCCCGTCGAGGTCAGGGCCAACACTACCGTTGGATTCGTCGCCGGCCAGAGGTTCAGGTCCGACGAACAGCCCCTCAAACTCGACTTCAAGGTCCATTACACGGCCGACTACGAGCGCGGGATATTCGACAACAGGCTGATACACGCGCCCGTCTCATTCACCGTCAACGGAGGCCTCTTCGGCAACATCACTCATCCCACCGTATACGATGGCTACGGATATGGGTACAGGGCCGATTCGGGTGGCTGGGTGTCCCTCTCATTCGTCCAGACCAGTGGCACCCAGGGAATCTGGAAGCAGGTGCAATGGAACTCGACCATGGACAACGGACCCGGCATACCGACGGGTGGGTACGAGGAGATAGTCTGGGATAATGTTTCGAAGCGGCACACCGTTCTGGGACCATACGCCTACTCTAACACAAGCCTTCCTGTAGGCGACTACAGCTTCACTGGATTCTCGAGGCCAGACCTCGGCCAAGAGTGGCCGTGGCCATTCCTCGAGGGCTCCAAGACGGACTCTTTCTTCATCCGCTCGATGCATCGCATGTACGTGGAAGCAGAGTTGATAGTATCATCCTTCAGGCCAGTCTACTTCTGGGACGGAACCCAGTTCACGGGCTCCTCCTTCGGTGCATGGCGAGCTCTATTCCACGCCCCATCCTTGGAGAATGCTGGGCTGGTCTACGCAGAGACTAGCCTCGGCAAGCCATACCCCATCCTATGGGACGGCACACCCCAGGGACTCGCTGGCATAGCGGGAGGCAGCCTCATGCCCTTCATCGACTCAAACGGAACCCATTGGACCATTGCTATGCAGAACGGAGCGGATTTCGACTCCCCACCTTGCGGGCCGGTCAATCCGTTGGACCCACAAAGCGACATCAGGTGCGAGATAGTTCCCGAGATGTTCACAGGTGAGACGTTCAGGGTCGTCGGCTCTGTTTGGAACAGGACGCTCTTCCCGTGGGCTCAGGACCCATTGGCCCTACAAGTGGACGTAGACAAGAACGGGGTCTTCGCCGGAAGCTTGGAGACTGCCTACTCCCGAAAACCGAGTATGATCGAAGGGGAGGCAAGGTTCGACTACAACTGGACTTGGTACTCACATTATCCCGCTGGCACATTCGGCGTCAAGGCGGACTTCACCATGTCCGACTACTACTTCACGGGCAACCAGTCAGCCGTCCTAGCAGCCACTGGTGCCTATGCGAACGTGACTGTGATTGGTACGACGGACTTCCAGCTAAACAACGTGCCACGCCTCTATCGCGGGCAAAACACTACCGTGGAGGCACGGCTGATTGACAACGCCTACCAACCAGTCAGGGAGGTCCCGGTGAACTACACTTGGTCCGCTGATGGTTCAAGCGGCATTTCCATCACCGACAACAACGGGGTCTTCAAGGTCAATCTGACCATCGACGGACTTCACAATCTCGGTAACTTCACTCTCGGCTTCTCCTACCTCGGTGACGCCCTCAAGCAGGGCAATTCCGCGCAGATACACCTGTGGGTCGTATCGCGCACGTACATTAGCCTCGTTAGCACCACCCCGAACATCAGGTCGAGCGGCGACATCTGGGAGTTCACTGCCCAAGTCACCGACGATAACAGAACCGCTTTCGAGAAGGACCTCGGCCAAGCGCTCTCTGGCTGCGGGGAGCTCGGGGGAAACGTCTCAATCATCCTCGAGGGCATCGACTTCGAGGACAGGACGTATAGGCAGATTGTAGAGACCCTGTGCCCGGTTGCGGGCACAATCCATCATGAGAAGACACTGGACCCTCAACTTCTCAGAGACGACCCGTTCTCCTTCCTCCCGGATGGCTTCGGGCCCGTCAACGTCATTCTCAGGTTCGAGGAGAACCTCCCTCACGAGGGTTGCGAACCTCTGAACAGCGACATGCTGGCCACGTCTGGGGCATGGGACCCATGCGTCACTATCCAGAACAGCGATCACTTCAGGAAGGTCATGCAGTTCCAGGTCGACGGCTTCAGCCTAATTGGCAGGACCACCCTCAAAGTTGACGAACAGATAGTCTACACCTCTGAGATCGATCCGAATACCGGGCAGGCCATCGAGAAGCCCATGATAGTCACCGGACAGCTTCTCGATGAGTTGGGAGGCAACCTCTCGAACAGGGTTATTCGGGTGACGTACGAGATGGACACCGGCGATAGAGGAATTTCGTCCTGCATCCCTGGCATCTCGGACGAAAACGGCTTCTTTGAGATCATCTGTCCCCTCTCCGGCGTCGAGGCCGGACAGGCCAAGGTCAGGGTCGAGTTCAACTCGTACGAGAACAACGACCGGTATCGCTACCACAACGCCAGCGTGACGAAGTTCTTCCCAGTGTTCTCTAACTCGAGCGTGGTGGTCTCCGAGATCGGTCCCTTTAGGTCGGACTACATCACCTACACCTTCCCGAACGGATCCACCTTTGAGATCCTCTACCTCAAGGAGGCCTTCCACATCAACGCCAAGCTGAGCCAGACCAACGGCAAACCGATTGGTGGCAAGTGCCTCAACATCTACCTCGACCCCACTATCAACACTCGTCCGGTCGCGACCGCGATTACGACCGATGGAACCGGCCAGTTCGAGTGGTACTCCGCCGATCCCGACGACAACCCGAGCAGGAGGGGCGTCGAACCAAGCGGACACAAACTCGAGGGCTTCAGGACCATCAGGGTCGCCTATGAGCCTGACAGAGAGATTCCAGGGGGTTGCAGGGCTGAGGCGAACCCTGTGGTCAATGGGTCTCACATGGACATCGAGATCCTCGTCAGGAGCAAGATTGACATCCTCCTGAAAGAGCACTGGTCTAGCCCCCTTGGCTATCAAGACGGGGATACCATCGAAGGCGAGGTCACCATCTGGCGGGACAGGCTCGACCTAGTCGTCGAGGGACAGAGAGTCGACTTCATCATCCAGTACTGGAACGGCTCTGGATGGGCTACCTACGAAGTCCGCATAGTCACTACTAACGAGCGCGGCTCTGCTAATTTCACACTGCCTTACACCGCCACCGTGGTGCCAGGAGAGGGAACCGACATCGTAGCTGTCGATGGCAAATGGCGCATTCTTGTGCACTTCCAGTCGGCAGATGCCAATCGCCCGTTCTTCGTTGAGCAGTACCTCAACAGCACCCCGATAGTCTTCCTTGGAGACCCCGTTGTGGACGAAAGGGCGAACTTCCTAACGACCCAAGTGATAGTAGTCTCCGGCATTGCGTCAGCTGCTCTGCTGCTAGTTAGCGCGATAATGTACCAGAATTACCGCGAACGCCGCAAGATCGAGATCCTAAGAGGCATCCTGACTGATTCCCTGATGTCCTTGAAGGCCTCCAACGACTACATCGAGACGATTTTCAAGTGCTACAAGGACCTGATCAAGTACTTCAGATCGAGAGGGG
>JAYZLU010000021.1:0-10598 GCA_036153975.1 Thermoplasmatota archaeon
CCTGGAAGGTCCCCTTGGAGCATGGCGTTTGGCCCGTAGCGCCCTCGCCGGGGGCGTGGCTTCCGGGGCTCGCCGGAACGCATTCGGACTGGCCTGGATCTGATTGGTAGGAGCCCGGCTGGCACGGGATCTGCTCCGTCGAGCCGGACTTGTTGACGAAGTGCCCGGGGGAAGCCTCCATGCAGGACGATTGGCCCTGGCCGGACTGATACTTCCCCGGAGGGCATGGGGACGGTGCAGAGGATCCATCGGCGCTCACGACCTGCCCCGGAGGCGCCTGCTGGCACCCCTCTCCGCCCGAGCCCTCCTGGTACTCGCCCGTTGGGCAAGGGGTCTGGATGGTCGCACCGTCTAGGCCCACGTAGTTGCCCGGTTCGGCCTGTGTGCAGTTAGACTGTCCAGGTTCTGAGGAGAACGTGCCTGCCGAGCAGGGTGATTGGGAGGTCGCGCCAGCGAGGGAAGAGTAGTTGCCCGGGTCTGCCTGGATGCAGGAGGTCTGCCCGGTGTCGGGCTGGTACGTCCCAGGATCGCAGGGAATCTGGTTCCCTGTTCCTTCGGCATCTGTGTAGTGGCCCTGCTCGACTGTTAAACAGGAGGTCTGACCAGTGTCTGGCTGGAATTGGCCCGGCTGGCATGGCGACTGGGATGTCTGCTGTGAGCCAGATACGAAGTAGCCGGGAGATGCATCTGTGCACTGCGCTTGGCCTGGATCGGCCGAGAAGTTGCCGGGCCCACACGCCTCCTGAGCAGATGCGCCCGCAGATGGTACCTGGAATCCGCGGGTGGCTTCGAAGCAAGAGGTCGCTCCCGACAAAAACTGGTAGGACCCGGGGGAGCATGGGATCTGGTTGAGGGCCCCCTCACCCACTACGAAGTGCCCGGCATCGGCTAGGATGCATCCAGTTGCGCCATGGTTGGGTTGGTAGTAACCGGATTGGCATTGGTACTGGAGGGTGGACGCGCTTGCCGAACTGTAGCTACCCGGGTCCGCCTGGAGGCAGGAGGTCTGGTTGCTCAGCGGTTGGTAGTAACCGGGTTCGCATTGGGTTTGGCTGGTCGCTGCGGTCGTGTTGACGAAGTGGCCAGGGGTCGCTATGATGCAGTCTACCTGCCCCGAGTCCGGCTGGAAAGAGCCCGCGTCGCAGGCGAACTGCTCGCCGTCCACGGCGTACCAGCCAGGGTCGGTCTCTATGCAAGTCACTCCTGAAACATAAGTCCCGACGGGGCACCCATCGGGGAACGGATCGAAGAGGTTGACTATCCCATCGTCGTCATTGTCTCTCTCGCTCATCAGGGCGTGCCAACCGTACTCGGCCCCGATATCGACGTATGCTGGGATATCACTGTCATTGCCTTCGCCGAGCCCGAGGGCTCCCTCTCCGTGCGCTCCCCAGCAGTAGACGGATGCGTTGGTCGCCACCGCGCAGGAGTGCTTGTTGCCTGTCGTTATCTCGGCTACCCCGAGTCCAGATGGCATCTGGACGCTGACGGGGGTTGTACTGTTGTTAGTGGTGCCGTCACCGAGCTGCCCGTAGGTGTTTATCCCCCAGCAGTAAGCGCTGCTGTCATCGAGAATCGCGCAGGTGTGGAAGGTGCCCGCGTCTATTGAAATCGCCGTCCTCCCCGGGGGCAGAGACGCGGCCCTTGGGGAAAGCGAGCTGTTGTTGGTGCCGTCACCGAATTGCCCTTGAGTATTGTTCCCCCAGCAATACACCAAACCGTCGTCGAGGATGCCACAGGTGTGCTTGAAGCCAATATCGAGCGCAACCAACGAGCGGTTCTCGGGGAGTACCGACATATACGTGGGGACGTCCTTGCTGTCGTTGGTCCCAATACCGAGCTGCCCGTAGGTGTTCAGACCCCAGCACATTCCGCTACCGTTGTCGAGGATGACGCAGGACGAGTCCACGGCAGCGTTGACCGCTACGGCGGTCCGTCCGGGAGGGAGTTCGATGTGGGTTGGAGTATGATGACCCCCAGTAGGAAAGCCATCGCCCACTTGTCCGTAGTGGTCCTTCCCCCAGCAGTAGAGGGTCTGGTCGACCGCTATGGCGCAAGTGTGGTGGATACCGGTGACAATAGTGAGTGCGGCCTTCCCTCCCAATGTGCTTGGCCCGTGGGGGCTATTGCACCACCCGCCACAGGAGTAATGGCTGTGCCCGATCTGGCCGTTGAAGTCCTCCCCCCAGCAGTAGAAGGAGCCGTTTGACACTATCATGCAGCTGTGATGGCCGTCGCCGCCACTCATCTCCACAGCGGTCGGTGGATAAGTTGGCATATTGACGGCTACAGGCTCATGTACGGTGTAAGAACCCCCGTTTCCGAGGTATCCCGTCCCTCCCTTCCCCCAGCACTTCATCCCATTGGTGTCCATCACCACGCAGGTGTAGTTGTATCCTGCTCCGATTGCAGTCAGAGAGTATATGGATCCATGGGTTGAGCCAGGGAAGTTCAGGCCCGAATGGGTATTGAGGGGGCTATCCTCTTCGGCCAGTTCGGCCCTATCATCAGAGTAGAGCGTCGATGACGCTGACATGCCAAGAAGCAGGATGACTAGGGCGATTGGCAGGGCGCTGTGGCGTCCGTCTCGCGCGCCCATGGGGTCTGACGCTCGCTGGGAGTATTAACGGTTGTTCGTAAATCCCAATGGGGATTCGTATGGAGGGGAAGGTCAAACTCATTTGTCCGTAGCGCCACGCGATTGCATGGGTAGTGGGGGCGCGTTCCGCGAGGTCCCCTACATGGGGGTGATATGGGTCGTGGCCGAGGCTCACAAGCGTGGTTTCTGGAACGGCAACCCGGACTGGTGCAACCTGGGCCAGGGGCAGCCCGAGATCGGCGAGATGGAAGGGGCGCCCGAGCGCCTGCGCTCGGTCGTGATAGAGCCCGAGGACCAGGCTTACGGTCCGATCAACGGCACCGACGAGATGCGCCAGGCGGTCGCCGACCACTACAACCGACTCTACCGCCGGGGCAAGAAGCCGTACGAGGCCTCCAACGTCGGCATCGCTCAGGGAGGCCGCCTGATGCTGAGCCGAGTCTTCGGTGCCGTCCAAGGCAGGATGGGGTACCAAGTGCCGGACTACACAGCCTACCAGGACATGATGGACTACGCCTCTTACAGACTTGAGCCAATGCTGATCCCGACGGTCGAGGAGAGCAACTTCTCCATTCCACCCGACGAGTTCGCTGAGGCCGCCAAGGGCCTCGACTGCTACCTAGTCTCCAACCCCTGCAACCCAACGGGCCACGTGATCCAGGGCGATGAGTTGGCCTCCTACTGCAGGACGGCTCGCAGGGAGGATTGCACCCTAATCATGGACGAGTTCTACTCCCACTTCATCTACGAGGGTGCCCAACCTGGCAGCGGCCCGGTCTCGTCGGCCCAGTACGTCGAGGACCCGGATACGGACCCAATCCTGGTGATCGACGGGCTCACGAAGTCGTTCCGCTACCCCGGCTGGCGTCTGGGATGGGTGCTCGGGCCACCCGGGGTTATCGAAACGCTCGGCAGGGCGGCCAGCGCGATCGATGGCGGTCCCAGCAGAATCGTCCAGAGGATAGCGCTGCGGGCTCTCGAGCCGGGCTATGCGGACCAAGAGACTAGCGCACTGCGCGAAATCTTCGTCAGGAAGCGGAACATGATGGTAGAACGACTGACCAAGATGGGGATGCGCTGCCTGCCGGGAGCCGCGACTTTCTACGTCTGGGCCTGCGTAGAGGAACTGCCCGAGCCGCTTAACGATGGGATGGGAATGTTCTGGGCCGCTCTCGATAGGAAAGTGATGACCGTCCCGGGTGAATTCTTCGATGTCAATCCCGGTGGAGAGAGGGGGGGCGAGAGCCCGTTCCGCCAATGGGTGAGATTCTCCTTCGGTCCTCCTATGGAGAATGTTGACCTAGGGCTAAGCCGCCTCGAAGATCTTCTCGGAAATAATAGTTGATTTGGTCAAATCCTTAAGTGATGGTTTGGCTCCAAGAGACCGTGGCGAAGGGACCGACCGCAGAGCAAGCCGCTAAGTTGGCCAAGGCGACATACGAGGAGTTCCTAGAGGAGCCTGAGCGTTCCAAGCAGATTGCTAACATCCCTAAGCTCGTCAAGAAGTTTGAGGGCGACTACGGCAAGATGGTCAAGGCGCTTCAAGGGAAGTACGGGAAAGCCACCCCAAAGAAGAAAGCGGCCGAGCCGGAAGTGGTCGAGGAGCCTCCTGAAGAGGTGGCCGAGAAAGCTCCTCCTAAGAAAAAGAAGGCTCCCGCCAAGAAGGAAGTGAAGGTAGATCCCGCTGAGGCCAAGGCGGCGGCGAAGGCCAAAGTCGAGGCGGCGAAGGCGAAGGCGAAGGCGAAGGCAGCTGAGGACGCACTAGCCGCTAAGGAGGCCAAGGCGGAGGCCAAGGGTGCAGCCAAGGCCCAAGTCCAAGCTAAGAAGGAGGCTGCGAAGGAGGCCAAGGCTGTCGCGAAGGCCGAGATTGAGGCCAAGAAGGCCGAGGCAGGCAGAAAGGTCGCTGAGAAGCAAGCCAAGGCTGCTAAGAAGGCCCTCAAGAAGGCTAAGGATTCCCCGAAGTTGTCACCGGACGAGCTTAGGGCGAAGGAGGTCGAACTGAAGGCGAAGGCGAAGGGGGAAGCGGCCGCTGCCAAAGAAGCCGAGGCGGTGGCCAAGGCTGCAATGGCCGAGACCAAGGCGGTAACCAAGGACCTTGCTCATGAGGCCAAGGCTGCGGCCAAGGCAGAGGCCGAGCTCAAGAAGGCCGAGATGGAGCGCAAGGTCGCTGAGAAGCAAATCAAGGCAGCAGGGAAGGCAAAGGACACTGCCGCGGAGCAACTCGGGGAGTTTCAGAAGAAGCGTGCCAAGGCAGAGGCGAGACTCGAGAAGGAGATGGCCGAGAAGAAGGAGGCTCTGGTAGATGCCAAGGCGGAGGCTGATGAGACCAAGGAGGCGCTCTCCGATGTCAAGGCGCAGATGAAGGAAGAGATGAGCGCTGCCAAGAGCCTCGCCAAGGATACCAAGGCGGCGAAGAAGGAGATATCGCAGGTCAAGGCAGAGGCTGACAAGGCCGTGGCCCAGAAGGAGAAGCTCGAGAAGGAGATCAAAGAGAGTCACAAGTTCCAGAGCGAGGCCTCTCGCAAGGCTGAGCAGGTCCAAGACGACATAGAACGCATTCAAGGCGAGATGAAGAGAAGCGGGGACGAGCTCGTCGGCGTGGAGACTGAGGCTCAAATGGCAGAGCGAGAGGCCCACGAGGCTGAACTGAAGCTGAAGGCCAACCTGCTCGAGAGGGAGGATCTCATTATCGAGAGGGTCGGCCTCAGGGCCACTCAGGTCAACTGGGAGGTAATCGGTGAGGCGGAGTTCGAAGAGCCCGAGGACCTGACTGGGATAGAGGGGCTAGACGAGTTTTCCCAGAAGAAGTTGAACGCGCTTGGAATCATCACCTTGGAGCAGCTCTCTAGGATGGACCCAGCCACTGCAGAGGTCGTCAACGACGCTCTGGAGTTCCCCCCGAGCAGAATCAGGAAGATGATGTGGGCCGAACAGGCCCGACAGCTGATGAGTGACCAGTGACCTACTACTCGGCCGGCGCGTAGATGTTGAAGCCGCTGAGAGGGGGCGTGTAGATGTGCAGGTTGATCAAATCGCTGCCAGTCTCGTTCGAGACCCTGTGGATGTCCGGCTCCTCGGTCGCGCAGACCTCTCCCGGGTGGTATTCCCTAGTCGCAACGGGGTAAGCAAGCCCCCGATCATCCGTTTGGTAAATGGTCTCTGTTGAGATCCCTGCCAAGATTAGGAACGCGCAATCGCTGCCGAAGTGGTCGTGTATTGGCGTCTCCTGTCCCGACGTCCAGCAGATTGCCACGAGTTCGTAGTGCTCGTTCTTCTTGATGACGTTCCTCTGGTACCCGTCATCCGAATAGCCAATGCAATTCCTCAGTGCGTTCAGGTTGACCTCTAGGTTCGAGAGCCGGTCGTCCAGTTCCGCTAGACCGGGGCGTCGCTCCAATCCGTCCAGCCAGTCGGCCATGCCCGACAGCCCAGAGCACTCGGACAGCAGGTTCGAGCACTCGTCGGGTGATAGGAGAACCTGCGTTACCACGATTGGGCAGACTGGTGGCTCGCTCATGACTCTTATGCAATCTGTCTAATTGACCAGAGAGAGGGTGCCTGTGATCTTGTCTATCGCCTCTCTGGGGCCGGGGCCAATCCCGACCACCGTGACAGTTCCGGGAGGTATCTCAGTGTGCCCGGCGTCCGTGACCATATGGCACACCAAGCCGGATTTCTTCGCTCTCCCGTGCACTTGCTTCAAGGAAACCAGATCGGGGATCTTGCAGACTATCTTCCTGGCTCCGTGCTTGATGTAGCGATCGAGGGCTCGAGGGTTCTTTCGCTTGGCTGCGAGGACGCATTCGGCTGCGGCGTGGGCGCATTGCGCTGCGAGCTTTCCCCTCGAAAGCTCGAGGTCCTGTCTGGTCACGAGGACCATTGTGAGTTCTTCAGTTCGCGACAACTTCGCTCACCGCCTCAGCCGCAGGTACGACTCGGTGACGAGCTAGAATCTCGCCGATTGGAACTGCCATCCATGCGACGAAGGCGAGGTTACCGGCTGCGTGATAGAGGTCGAAGACCAGTCCGTTGAGGAGAAACGGGGCGAGCATCGAAGGGTCAGTCTTGAGCAGGATGCTCAGGGAGACTATCCAGTCAAATGCAAATCCAGCTGCTATCGCAACCACAGCAACGCGGTTGAGGTTCAACTTGCCTTCAATCAACAGCCAATCAGCAAGCAAAGCGCCTGCCAGGCCAACTGAACCCCATCCGATAACCTGGAAAAGCGTCCAAGGACCGTGTCCAAGGATGAGGACGTTCGAGGCCAGGGCGATGATGCCGGCAAGCGCGAA
Source organism: Thermoplasmatota archaeon (assembly GCA_036153975.1). Taxonomy (GTDB): domain Archaea; phylum Thermoplasmatota; class Poseidoniia; order Poseidoniales; family Thalassarchaeaceae; genus UBA36. The sequence goes on from JAYZLU010000021.1 coordinate 6,892, forward strand.
TGCGCGGGGAGCACCATAGTAGATGCCAGAAAGAAGAACTATCACCGTAACAGGCTGAATGTTCGGAAGGGGCTCAAGCAAGATCCTGCCTGATACACCGAAAATTGCTAGGATTCCAAGCATCATCCAATGGCTGCCATTATCCAATCTTCGCTCCGCTCGATGAAGGGCCAGCAAGATCAATCCCAGAATCGAGGCATTCAGCAAAATGGCCTGAGTAGGGGTCAAAGCGATACTGTGCAAGTCGGACATGTAAGAATCCTGTCTCTCTGGACGTGAGGTCACTATTCATCGTTGCTAAGAATACCTCTTCACCAAGCGCCTATACTCCAGAGAATCACATCGCCCTCTGACAACACCAGATCACCAATCCCCACCATGGACATCTCCCCATTGTGACCTAGATTCCAATACGCTCCATTGAAATCTCCAGTGACCTGTTTGGCATTCAGGCCCCCGATTGTATGTACGAATGGCCCCCATTCTCCGACTTCGTAACCCACAGCGAGTCGGCCACCGACCGCCCGAGTAGCGTCCATCATGAATTCCAACCCTTCACTGTAGCCTTCGAAGCCACCAATGCAGGCACCTGTGCCGTTGTAATTCTCGTTTACACCGAGTGTGGTTCCATCAGAATCGATCATAGTCACACCGTAGTTAAATTCGGAATGAGGATAGTCTGGCGGAAAGAGGACGCAGATTACTTGGTCACCATTCCACTCTAATGGAAGACCATGGTGAGCTGATTCATTATCGCCAACGAACTTCGCAGTCTCTTTGGAGAGTGCATCCTGAATCGTAGAGGCGAGCAGAACTAAGGTCACAAGTATCAGTATCGAGGCGGGTTTGAGTTTGTTCGACACGGAGTTTGATGGCTAATTGATTAGTCTATCAACTTATCACCATGTGATTCATTGAGGGAGTCACCAATCTTCTCCTTGAGGACCTGATTTACTTTCTTTCCGTCTGCTGAGCCGCCTAACTTCTGCATCACAACTCCCATCAGTGGGCCTATTGCGTCCAATCCTCGCTCGTTGACGAAGTCGGCACGCTCAGCTAGGACCTCGTCCACAGCCCTCTCGACCGCCCCGGTACCTGCTGGGGTGAAGCCACGGGCCTCGGCCTCGCTGGACATCCAATTTAGCAGAGCGTCGATGTCTTCGGTCTCGGCCTCCTCGATTAACGGCTCGACCCCCTCACGGGTCATCGCACCAGTCTCTCGAAGGTGGATGGCGACGGCGAGGGCGCTCACTTTCTGCGTTCCGAACTCGAGCAGTGCGCTTGCCCACGCCTTTCCAGGGAGCTTGAGCTCCCCCTCCATGCCTTCGAAGAGTAGGTCATCCAACTCGCCGTTCAATAGCGCCTCGATCTGGTTCGGCGAGAGGCCGTGTCCCTGTAAACGGCCCTCCCTCTCAGCCGTAGTCAAAGGCAGGTCGTTGCGAATGACATCCCAGTGCTCCGACGTGATCTCAAGCACCGGGACATCGGTCTCCGGGTACATTCGCGCTCTACCGGGAAGAGGCCTTAGAGCGGTCGTCGTCCCGTCCTCGGGCTGGCCCTTTCTGATGACCACGTTCCTTACCTCCTTGGGAATCCTGTGGTATGCGAGCCTCGTCCGATTGACCACCGACTCGAGAGCGAGTTCCGCCTGCCAAGCCGGTGCCACGCACAAGGCGAAGGCATCGAGCTCACCCAACGAGAGGCGGTAGCGAACCGAATCAACCTCTTCTTGTGAAATTCCGTAATCTGGGAGCTCGTCGGAGTGGAAGATACCGGCTAAGCCCGCTAGCTTCGCCGCGCTAGCGAGCTCGCGGCCGAGTCTGGGGAGTTGGGGGGCATTTGCGTCGTCTGCCTTGATTCCGATCTTGCCGGAGAATCCCGGCAAGGCGACGCCGTGTACGGTGGCTCCTTCTTCCAGAGGGCCACGGACCACAGTCGACTCGCAGGCACCGAAGAGTTCGGTCAGATCATGGACCTCCAGGGGAATGCGGGAGGATGCTGCCAGCGCCACCCTGTTCTCGACGGGGGTGGCGTCGTCCGCCCTGTCAGATGGTAGCGGGGGCAGGTTGGCTTCCTTGCGCAACTCGTTGGCGAGGCGGTAGAAGTGGAGTTGTCGCGCCATCTCAAGCCGGATGATCCTTGGAATCCAATCGAGGTCCTGGCAGCCCTTGATCTCGACTCGGTCACCGCAAGCTACGCTAACGTTGAGATCCTGCCTGATTGAGCCTAGGCCACGCCTGACCTGTCGGGTGTCCCTCAAGAGCCTGCCAAGTGCGATTGCCGTCTGCTTCGCGTGCTCTGGGGACTTGACATCGGGTGCGGTGGCAACCTCTACCAAGGGGACACCCAACCTGTCAAGCGTATAGATGACGGTCTCTCCATCGTCCGATGCAAGGGTCCCGAGCTTCCTCGCAGAGTCCTCCTCCAAGGAAATCAAATCGATGCCCACCTTGCCCGAGTCAGTATCTATTCTGCCTCCGGTCGCGATTAGCGTCGTCCTCTGGAATCCGCTAGTGTTCGAGCCGTCAACGACCGTCTTGCGCATCGCCTGGAGATTGGGAATCGGCTTGGCATCCATCATCGCAGTCATTGTCAGAGCTAAATCCACTGCATTGGCATCGTGTTTCATGGGTGGGGCCTCGTCTAGCTCAATCAATCCAGCGTTCGGAGTCTGGACATACTCGAAGGCACGGTTTCTCCTTTGCTCGAAACGGGCTGCGATGTCTACGCTCCCGTCCTCTCCCTCCGAGGCTCTTAGCTTGCGATTAGTCCGATTCCACCCTTTCGGGATGTCTTCCAACTTGAAATCGTACAATTCGCTTGGCATCCTCGAATGCAGTTTGTCGACGGCGAGTTGTTGGTGAATCTCCAAGCCACACATGAACCCCAGAGCTACCGAGTCTAGCGTGTCAGGTTCGCGTATGTCGCCGACGGGCTCCATGATACCGTTCGTGGGGATGGGGGTGACGCTCATAGGGTCAGCGGACGAAGGAGAAGCGATCTAGCTGTGGACTCCACAACTCGCCGCTGGTCAGCATCTTTGAGATGACCTCGTCAACCACGTGCTCTGGTATGTTCATCGGAAGGGCTAGATTGTATATGTCAATACGTTCTGCGTGTCCCTTCTCCGAACAAACTTGTCTGAGCATGCCTCTAACTGAACCGCTAACGCGCCTGCTGCTTGCGGAGACTCCGGAGTGCAACTCGGACTCGTCCTCAATCCTCGTTTCCTCTCTCCAGTGTTTGTAGATAGCGATGGCCAGGTCGGCATCCTCCTCCGTTGCGATGTCCCTAAGGTGCAATCTGGCATGGGCCTCTGTGAGTCTTATCAGGGACTCCAGTGCACGGGCTGTGATTGTAATGACGGCTTCTTCGTTATTATTCATAGAATCAAGGTCATCCTTGTCGAAGGCCAGTCGTGCATCCCTGTAGAAATCCTGAATTTTTTTTCGGGCCTTCTCGTCGATGTCTGGGTGAACGTGCCTCTTGGCGAACGCTATGTACTTCCTGAGGAAGTTGATTGTGAGGTACTCCTTGTTGTCCACCCCAGTAGCGAAAACCAAATCCTCCTGCTCCGAGGAGGGGTCCAGTTGCATTCCTTCCTCGATCTTCGTCTCGCTCACTGCTAGGGTTCGAGTGTCTAGGATGTGTCTAGCGATTCTCTCGTCGTCCTCGACTCTGACCTCGTCCCTGAGCAACCAAATGAT
>JAYZLU010000022.1:0-2608 GCA_036153975.1 Thermoplasmatota archaeon
TGCTAGTAGTATGACGAATGGGATGAAGGCCTCGGCGTGGTAGCGCTCCATGAACTCGATAATCCCCCTCGCGGTATAGGCCCATGTTACCGAAGCCGCAGTGCCTCCGATGAAGCAGGCGGCCAGTACCCTCTGGAAGCGCATACGGGCTACCAACCCGAGCATAGCACCAACGAGCACGCCGCTGGCCATGAACGGGATCCACACGAAGACAATCAGCCCCCAAAAGCCGTAGCGGTCGATTCGGGAGCGGTTCTTGTGGGCGACGTACTCGACCGAGGACAGGATGTCGCCCATGAACGGATTCTGCAGCAGGGCTCCGGGAATGCCTCCGCGCCTCGCCACCATCGCCTCTCCGGCCAGCTCCTTCGTCCCCTGCTCGACCCTTCCGGCCACGGCCCTGTCCGCTAGGGTGGACTTCTCGTTCCTAGCGCTGACCACGAGCGTCCGACCGTCGATCAGGTCTCCAAGGTCGGACTGCAACTGCTGCCTCAAGTCTCCTTGGAGGTGCTCGTAGGTCGGCTTGAACAGGAAGTACGCGAACCTCGTGACTGGGCGGTAGATTACGCGCACGAAGACGGCCTCCTCGTCTGCCATGATGGCTGCCCCGTAATCTGCCACGTCGTGCTTCTTGAACCAACGAGCCATGCTCTCATGAAAGGCCTCCTCGAGGTTTCCGAAGCGACCCATGCTCGAGAAGAACTCGCTGTAGTCCTCGGCCATTGGGATCTCTCCTAGGTCGGTGGCGGAGAACTGGAAGATGTGCCAGCCTGGGACTTTCGTCCGTCTGGAATCGATGCAGACCGCCTTGAGTTGCAACGGTCGCATCTCCCCGAAAACTCCGAACTCCAAGAGAATGTCCTTGATGATGGTGCCCTTGACATCGATTGGAGTCATGATTGTCCTCCTCGTGGTGCTATAGGGAAGGTAGACATCGACTGAGATCGCCCTGTCCTGGATCATCATCGAATCGTAGTCGGGACTGATGTGAAGCCTCTCGCTCGCCGATGCGACGGTCCTCTTTATCAGGCGCCGCATCTGTTTGCTCGAGAGGAGGTCGTCGGTGTCCCTGTGGTAGAGTCGGTGCATTAGCGGGTACTGAACGCATAGGAAGAAGATGGACATCCCCAAGGAGACTGCTGCCATGTACCACGGTGGCACTTGGGCACTGCCGCCGGTGAGCATCGCTGTCTCCCTACCACCAATCCACTCGGCAGCCATTAGCCCCCATCCCCAGCCACCCAACCGCTGAACGGTGAAGCAGGCCCTGGGCTCGTCATCGAACTTCTCCATCTTCTTGTGTATCTCCGTGGACCCCCACAGCGAGGAGGTCTCCATGCTCTCCAGGAGGATTGCAAGCTCCTTCGAGGCGTGGATGTCACTGCTCGCTTCGGATGAGTGAGCGAGGGAAGTCAACTCGTGGATTGTTAAGTTGGAGAGGTCCGTAGCATCGTCAGTCCATACGAACATCTCAATGGTGACGTCATACTCCCCTTCCCCCAAGGAGTCGTAGTCCAAAGTCAGCGATAGGTCACCCACCCCACCGACCCCAAGGACGGTTGGCTCGGAGCCGTTGGATAGTGTCAGTAGCATGATAGAAGATGCCGGAGTTGGGGCGTTTTGGCTGAGAACGCGGAGGTCCTGGTCCTGGTCGACCCAAGTCTCGAACCAAATCACCGCGGTCTTGTCAATGCAGTCGGACGGATCGAGGAAGGTTCCCGAGACCTTGTCGTCAAGCGTGATCGAGTCCTCAAACAAGAGTCCCGACGAGGTGAGGAACACGGAGCCGAAGAAGAGTGCCCCGGCAATCAGGCCGAAAACAAGGGTGTAGTCATCGAAGGTCTGGGGGATGATCGTGTTGACCATGAAGCTGTTGTCGGGATTGATCCTCCTGTCGCGAATCCTCGCGAGCTCCAAGTCGATCTTGTGCCCCTCTATTTCCTCCTCCGAAGCCTTGATTTCCTCCGAGTCGATACCCCCGTCCTCGTCAATACCAGGTGCCTCGGAGAAACCCGAGGAACCGTCATCGCTCGACATGTTGACAGCAGGGGCTGAGAGAAGTATATGTGTTGTTTGCAAGGTGGCTCAAAAACCCCCATGTGGCTTGATAGATTTTCTCATCCCAATTAGCAAACAAACGCACCTCTGACTGGAAATTTCCTAATCTGGATGGCAATTTTAATGTCCTCCTACAGAGTAGGAGGACCATGCCTAGTGGTAACGGGGCGCGGATTCACCTGTCTCTCCTCCTCACTGCGCTGATGCTGATGCCAACTATGCTGGCACTCGCGTCATTCTCCCATGAGCAGGAGGAGATGGGGACGGAGTCAAGTCCTTTGAGATCCTCGGACAAGAATCTAGGGACATATCTCGGACAGCTCGGAGTTCCGCAGACTAACGATGTTTCCCACGGTTGGAATGTAGAGGGGAATATCGGGGAGGCTGCTCTTTCCCACAGGACTGCCGCATACGTCCCCATTCAAGATTGGACCTCGAAAACTGGGGAGAGGATTGTCTCTGGCTGGCATACGTTGGGTCACGACTACCCCATCCCAAGCGACTGGAAGTCCGAGCTATCCGACCTCGGGATAGATTGCCAGACCTTCTT
>JAYZLU010000023.1:0-4199 GCA_036153975.1 Thermoplasmatota archaeon
CGAACTCATGGTCCTTGTAGACGCCGAGGTCTCCGCTGCCAACTCGATGGCTGCAAGTCAGGGGGTGGATGCTGTTCGAGCCGAGTTGGAGAGGTCCGCACCTGAGGCCCTAGAACGCGAAAAGCACCAGAAGGCAGAGGGCTTACGAGAATTGCCCGGAGATACGTCCAGCATCGTCCTGAGGTTTGCACCTAATCCAAATGGACCCATGACGATTGGTCACTCTAGGGGCCTTTCGATCAACTCAGAATATTCTAGGATGTACGGGGGCAAGGTGGTGCTACGGTTTGATGATACAGACCCCAAGGTCAAGCCGCCAATCATTGATGCTTATGACTGGATAGAGAGTGAGTACGAATGGCTTGCAGGGAGGGCTCCCGACGTCATCATCCGAGCCAGTGACAACATGAGCCGCTACCTCAAGTGTGCCGAGGAGATGATCTCTGGTGGTTTCGGATACGTGTGCCGCTGCAGCGTAGAGGATTTCAGGAGGCTGCGCGAGGAAATGAAAGACTGCCCTTGTAGGGATCGACGGGTCCCCGACACCCTGTCTGACTGGGAGGCGATGAATTCGGGCAAAATTGCGGAGGGTGATGCTGTGGTCAGGGTGAAGACATCCATGGCCCTGCCCAACCCTGCTCTGCGTGACTGGCCAGCCCTGAGAATATTGGATGCGACCCACCCCGCCGTAGAGAATGATCAATACAAGGTTTGGCCGCTTTTGGACTTCCAGAGCGCCATCGATGACCACGATCAGGGAGTAACCCACATCATTAGGGGAAAGGACCTGATGGACAGTACTCGCAAGCAGACCCTCCTCTACGAGCACTTCGGGTGGACATACCCTCAAACGCTGTACTGGGGGCGAATCAAGGTCCACGAGTTTGGCAAGATATCCAAATCAGAAATCAAGGCAGAGATAGAAGAGGGGAAGTTCGAGGATTGGGATGACATCCGATTACCTACCCTACCTGCCCTTAGGCGCAGGGGTTTCAGAGGCGAAGTGATCCGTGATTTTTGGATTGACCTCGGAATTTCACAGAAGGATATCTCAATCTCGATGCAGACAATCGAAGCATTCCACGCCAAGCGGATAGACTCTTCGACAGAGCGACGCAGTTTCGTTCGCGATCCCGTGAAGCTGACCCTAGAGGGATCGGGTGGGCCGGGACCTGAGTTATCCATCCCCAAGCACCCGGACGGGATGGTGCAGGGCTCTAGGGATTGGACGGTCGGTGATTCCGTAGTAGTTCAGTCTGCGGATGTCAATGCAGGCAGCATCCGCCTGAAGGAGTACGCAGACATCGTGGTGTCTGGCGAGTCTGCTGCAGTAGACTCGTGGAGCAGGACGGACGAAAGGCCCGTGGTACAGTGGCTGCCCCTCGGCATGGGACGTGACGCAGTTCTGCACAGACCCGAGGGCGGACGTATTTCCTCCGAAAGCGGACTGCTTGAGGACTTCGAGTTGGAAATAGGAGAGGTATACCAACTTGAGAGAGTCGGTTTCGCCAGATTGGAGGGTCTTCCTGATGAGGGTCCTGCGAAGCTAATTTGGCTGCATGGCTAGTTCTGTTCGGCGCCTGGAGCACGCATTGCGAACCGCGTGCGCGCGGTGCCTAGGGGCGTCGCATTCAAGGGGATGAGGCCAATAGGCATACGATGAGGGGTAGTTCTCCACGTAACGCAGGAGCAATGGTGGCGCTACTGGTCGTGATCGTCCTATCACCATTGTCCATGCAGGCCGAGGAGGTTAACTCCTGCTGTGTGACTCAGGACTTCGATCTCTATCTGATTGGCGATCCGGATGAAGGAGAGTTGACTCCCTTCGACTCCGACTTGGACGAAGAAAAGTCGGTCCTCGTCACTCCATCGATAGCGGGCGAGGTGAACATTGGGACGTGGGGCGTCACCTGGGGCTTGGACGGAGGATACTCCTCAGGCACTTGGAGTTTCAGCATCCCCTACGAGGTAGTTGACGCTACGGGGGTCACGACCAACGCCACCATACTAATCAAGGTGGGAGGGAGCACGTACGAGAGTTCTTCCCAGATTCCTGCAGTCTACCTTACCAACTCGGGAGAACTCCAAGTCTCGGTGGAGGTCGATGATGGAGAGATCTCCGAGGGCGAAGACATCGAGTTATCGCTATCTGTACAAGGTCTAATCTTCTCCAATCCCGGAAGCGAATCTGGGATTAGATTTCTTTGGGGGTCCCCCCAAAGTGATGCTGCCTTGACTATGTCCTTCCCGCTCGTGCAAGTCGAGATGAGGGAGGCGAGCGTGAAGGGCAATCTTGTGTTTTTTCCAATTGAGCTGACTTCGGGGTTCGGTGACAAGATGTGGTCTGGATCCAGTGGGGGTTTTTCCATTCATAACACAGAGGTGAGTGAGAGTCCCATCACCACAGTAATGGAGGACGGGGTTGAGGTTACCTTCGTCTGGGAGATGCCAGAGAGCTTCGAAGGGGGATCTTTGAGAGCGGACTTCTACCTATCTCCACAATCTACTCTGAGGATCGAGACCGATAAGAATCATCAGATTACCGCCGGAGTAGACTCAGGGGACGCGAGTTGGTATCCAGCCGAGGAGCCGTCTCGAAGCGGTGGCTCCTACCTAGACGTAAACATTGATTGCGAATATGACGGAGACACAATCGACAGGGAGACGTCGGTCAGGTTCAATGGGGCTATGTCACAGTGGATGAGGTGGGGTCTCGACAACATCGGAAACAAGAGCCTTGGTTCCAGCAGTTGGTGGAGGAACCTGAATTCATACGCTGACTCCATAAGCAGCTCTGACAGGCAAAACGGAAGGGTCGACGATTCTGAGCTCCTAGCTCTGCAGAACCATCTGACAGGCTCAAGATCGGACTTGAGGTCATTCCTCTCCAATGGGCTATTCATAGAGCCTGAGGCGATGTTCGGAGAAAACCCGGTAGATTTCGGCCCCATGGAAATCGTGATTGACTTGGGTGGCTCAAGGGCCTTCAACTCCGAAACCATTTCTATCACAATGAGCGCTTCCTACGAAGTTGACGAGGGGCAGAGGCAGAGGCTGATTGAGGACTTCGTCCGCCCGGGTGGGTATGACTATTGGACAATGGTGGATCTCGACTTCGAGATTAGCACTGGAATGCTTTCAGGCCTAGGCAGCGTGTATTCCGAGACAGATGATATCTCGTATTCACACCGGAGGTGGATTGTGATGGAGGTTCTGGTTATCGAGGAATCGGACATAGATTCGGAGACGGACTTCAGAATCGACTTCGCCTCTCCCGAATCCCTGATTTACAGCCCCCTCGTTTCGGCGATGATTGCGGTTTTTGCCCTATGTCTGGCAATTGGAATCGCTTTGGCGCTGACGAAACGCAGAACGAAAGTGCCGAGCATGATAATGGTCAGCGTCCTTGGCGTACTGACGTTCGTAATCTACTGGTTCGGCCTCCCGATGCAGATCGTCCTCGGCGTGGTCGCCTCGAGCGTACTCCTAGTGTTCCCAGTCACACTTATCTCCCCAACCGACGAGTCGATGGGGAGGGTGAGTAGTGGCCCTGCTAGAGCCGGTAGGGTCAGATGCCCGTCATGTGGGACGAAGAACGAAGTTGAGTCTAACGTGAGGCCATTGAGGTTAGACTGCTCAGGATGCGGAAACACTCTGCGAATAGAGTAGTGTCAGCATTGGCCATCCCTGAGGAGCGAGTCGACTACAGAGCTCGCGGCTAGGTTGGCCGGTTCTCTTTCCCAGTACGATGAGGCTTTTCGAATCTGAGTTGCGAGGTCGGCGCTCCACTCAGATCCAAGGATGCAATGCCACATCAACTCCTCCAATCTAGCGGATGATGGGGTGCCGCTCGTCAGTGCAGGCTTGGCGAGATTCGACAAGGCCCTCGCCTTGTCCTCCAGGTCCATCCTACTCCATTGCCCGGATACTGCCTCCAGTGCGTTCTTATCCAACCATGGCAAGTGATCGACGCTTGGTCCGCCGACCTCTGGAATAGGAACCACTCGGATGGAACCCTCAGATGAGAGCAGGTCCCTGAGAGTCGTATAGACTGGATCGTAGGTCGTTTCCAAGGCTGAATTCAACCAGTTTCCAGATACCAACCACGGTCTCATCCACCTCAACCTATTGCTCTCGGGAAATATGGACTGGGCCAAAGCGTGAGCTTGAACAACGGGGGTTAGTGGCCCTTTTCTGGC
>JAYZLU010000024.1:0-5453 GCA_036153975.1 Thermoplasmatota archaeon
CTGCCTTCGTTGGCGCGGCAACCGTAGTCGGCTACCTGTTCATTGGCAGGCACCTGAGGTCAGTGCGTGAGTTCCCTATCTTCGTCTACGCCTTCCCAGTCACCTTCGGAGCGGGAGTGTGGCTGGCATTGTCCTCTTTGGCCATCGAGGGTGCCTCACTGACCTCCCTCTCCCCTGAGGTTGCAATCTTGGGCTGGACGGACGCCGCTTGGGTGGCGTGGGTGGCCTACCTATCTATCGGCCCCGGTCTGTGCGGCCACACTGGAATCAACACCATACTGCGGTGGATCCCACCGATCGTTGTCTCCATCACGCTGCTGTTCGAGCCCATTCTTGGTGGCATCATCGGCTGGTTGTGGACTGGGGAGGCGGTTGTGGGGGCCTACACGGTCGTGGGCGGCGCACTGATGATCACTGGTGCCATCATGGTCACTCTTGAGCAGAACGTCGAGCGTGACCATGATCTAGCAGGTGATGGGCTATCGTGATGCTGGCATGCCCTTGCAGCCACCTCTTGCCTAGTGAGACGCGCGGTAGCCCCCCGATCATATCGGACTCCTCCTCGGTGAACGGGCAGTCGTCGGAGAGAATGAATCCAAGTGACCCAGTTGATGGTATCGTGGAGGGGGGCTCCCCTGCGGCATCGAGGACGAAGCACCCCACGCCCTGATTCTCCCATTCCACGAGGGTCTGTCGAAGGTCTCCGCCCGAGTGCGAAATACCGGTCGACGCCTCGACGAACCGCCCCACAGGTGGAACGGGGCTTTTCAACAGGGCCTTGATGTGCCCCGCTATCGAACGCTCGTCGGGTCGAACCCCCCGTAAGGCGCTGCCATCGAACCAGACCCTACGTGGGGGTCCGGGCCCGCCCATCAGGTGCAATGTCACGTGACTATCCGTCCTAATTCCATGGGAGACGAAAAGAGCGGCATTGACCGCTCGCACCAAAACGTCCGTCCGACCACCCGAGCCAGCGAGGTCGTTGAGGTTCAGCACACCAGTGCTGGGGGCCTTGTGACCTACAATGGCGAATCTACGTTGCAGGGCATCACCCCAGTCCGAGGTCTTCGTCGACGTCCATCATCGACTGCATCTGACGCCTGAACCTCCGGTCTCCCTTGATCCCGCGCATCATCTTCTTGCTCCTGTTCCATTGAGTTAGGAGATCCTTGACGTCCTTCTCCTCGCAGCCAGAGCCACGTGCGATCCTCCTGATTCTGCTCGACTTCAGCACTAGGGGGTCGTCCTTCTCCTCCTGTGTCATCGAATCCATCACCACGCGGAACTTCTCGAGGTTCGACTGCATCTGGCGCTTCTGTGCCACGCTCATGTTAGCCATGCCACCGAACATTGTGTCTGGAAGATGCGAGAGGACCTTGTCCAAGGTCCCTATCTTGCTCATCATCTCCATCTGGGTGTACATGTCTGTGAGGGTGAACCTGCCCGACATCAGACGCTGAGTCAGGCGTATCGCCTCCTGCTCGTCGAGGTCATCGGGTGCGAGGTCGATCAGTCCCTTGATGTCGCCCATGCCCAGCAGTCTGGAGATGAAACGATCCGACTCGAACTTCTCAAGGTCGCCAATCCTCTCTCCCTCCCCTACGAATACTATCGGCGCCCCAGTGGTCGCCACTGCGCTCAGGGCCCCCCCACCCCTCGCCGTGCCGTCCAGCTTCGTTACAATCGTTCCAGTGACGCCCACCAGATCGTGGAAGGTAGTGGCCATCGGCCCTGCCGCCTGTCCGACCTGGGCGTCGATGACGAGGAATCGCTCAGACGCGTTCGCAACCTCCGCTATTTCTAGCAACTCGTCCTTCAGATCCCCGTCCAGGCTGTCCCTGCCAGCCGTGTCGATGATCACCACGTCAGCCGTGCCAATCTTCCTCAGTCCGTTCCTTACTATCGCTGGAGCATCGTTGCCCTCTGGCTCGCCGTATACCTCCACTGCCGTACCTTCAAGCAACTGGCTGAGTTGATGAAAAGCACCGGGACGGTGGACGTCTGCCTCTATCACCGCCACCTTGACGCTGTGATTCTTCCTCCACCACTCCGCCAGCTTGGCAGTCGTGGTCGTCTTTCCCTGACCGTAGAGTCCGACCATCAGCACGGTCTGGTTGTGGGGCCGGATGCTCCTAGGGGATCCTAGTATCCTGACTAGCTCCGAGTAGATCAGGTTCATGGCTTGGGTCTCGAGGCGCACGCCTGGTCTGGGCTCCTCCTCCAGCATCCTCCTCTCGATGCGTTCGGTCAGTTCCTTGGCCTGCCGGACGTTGAAGTCAGCCTCCAGTAGAGCCTTGCGTAACGACTTGCTGAGCTCCTTGACAGTCTCTTCATCGACCTTCCTCTTGCCCTTGAGCAGACCGATGGAGCCCAGAACCCTGCGCTTGAAGCCCTCGAGTGCCATGACCTTCGGTCCGGATTGTGTGGTTTGAACGTTGTCTGAGGCGTGGGGCTCAAAGGTGGCGGGCTATGGCAGTTCATGGCAGTAGCCTCCATTCCGATGCTCCAAATGCAGGTGGCGTTCGTCATCAGCCTGCTTGGGGTCTACGTCGGGTGGAGGGGCGTAATAGCTCGTATGACGGGGTTCTACGACCTCTCTGGGGCGGTGAGGTACTTGCTTTACGGCATCGTTATCGGGGTGTTCCTAGCTCTCGCTGTGGACCAGTTGATTCTCATCACCATCGTCGAGGATTCTTCGACCAGTGCGGTCTCTGTGCCGTTGGGAAACTTGTTTGCCCTCTCCCTATTGATTGCCGCAGTGGAGTCCTCGTTAGCCTTGTTCTTGGTAGGTAGGCCCCGCGTCGCCTCTATCAGGGCGTCCCCGCCCTTTGGCTGGGCACTGGGCCTCGGCCTAGGCTCGATGCAGGCGGCTTACCTGATCGTGCGCCTATTCGATCCCGGCCTCGCCCCGCTCTCGCCCATCGCGGGCTTCAATCCATTCTCGGTCGCAATGGCGGTGCTGATTGCCCTTTTGGCGAGCATGGGGCACGCTCTACCGGCGACATGGCAGGGCAACCAGCTTCTGGGGGGCTCTCGAACGAAGCCATTCTTGTTTTCCACGCTCGCTAGGGCCATCCTAGCCCTGTGCCTCGTGCTCTCCCTGTTCAATCCCGCATTCGCTCTAGCAGCAGCGCCCTTTGTGGTCCTGTACTGGTTTAGGGCGCAGGAGACGTGGCTCCCTTCTGGTTTGACCCCTGCAGCCAGGCAGGCCTACAGACGCACCATCCGGCAGGCAGACCGCCACAGGGAGAAGGCCGAGCGGAGAATCAGAGGAGAAATCATGGATAGCGAGGAGTAACCGCATATCACTCCCCTCATATTCGTATTCCTCATTTGGCGCAGTATTATATCCAATCCATGGATTCACTAGCGCTGAATGCGAGTTATCATCGCAGGTGCCGGCGAAGTCGGCCGTGGGGTCGCCGCGGCACTCAGGAGCGAACGAAGGGGCGTGGCACTCATCGATCCCAACCCCAATGCCATCAGTGAGTCCCAGTCTCTCGACTGCCTGTTGGTGACTGGGAGCGCCCTCTCTAGGGAGTCATTGATCAGAGCCGGGATCAGCGATGCCGAAATCATCGTCTTCGCTACCAATGACGATCATGTCAATCTGCTCGGCTGCGCCTTCGCCAAGCGGGTCTTCAGCGAGCAGGTTGGCGATCGGACGGCCTCGGGACTGATTACTATAGCTAATGTCAGGGACTCCAAAATAATGGACCCCACTAGGGGCGCGGGGCCACTCGAAAAGTGGTCGAGATCGAATTTCCTCGTGTGCCCTTCCGAGGCGATAGTCGAGCAGTTGGTATCGGGACTGATAGCCCCGTCATTGGACGACATACTGCCTCTGGGGGAAAACGCATGGATTGTCGTCTCCGAAGTTACTGAGTCCTCACCACTGATTGGAACGACTACCGGTGAGAGCTTGACAATTGAGGGAAAGCACTCTATGGTGCCCCCAATATTAGCAATCCGGGTAAGAGGTGGCCGGGAGGGGCTCTCCTCTGGAAACGAAATCATCCAACAGGGCGACAGCCTGCTCTTCGTCACTGGTACCACCGAATCGTTCAGTCACATAGCGTTGGCATTGGGAACACCAGACTCCGAGATGCCTGAGACGCCCTCCGTCGCCATCTTTGGCGCAACCAGATTCGGCAGCAGACTAGCACGACACTATCTGGACATGGGTTCTAACGTGGTAATCATAGAGCCAGACCTAGATTCTGCTAACGAGATTGTCGGCTCGCAAATCGGCGTCAACAAGAGGCTAGACGTAATTCATGGCGACCCCGAGGACGAGGATCTGCTCAGGGAGTTGGCTATCGAGAATCACGACATCGCCATAGCCACCATCGGGGATGACAATCTCAACATCTCGATTTCGATGCGTGCGATGGACAAGGGCGTGCTGCGTACTGGCTTGCTATTGGATGACAGGGCCCTAGTCGAAGCTATTCATCGCATTGGACTTCGACCCGTAAGCAAGAGGCGTGTGGCTGTGACCTCGATACTGAAATCCATCCACATGCACGTTCCTGGCTCTTACCAACGCATGCCTTCAATGCCGTCATTAGTCTCGATTTCTGCTGAAATCCCGTCTGGAAACAGCCTCATCGGCTTATTGTTCAGTGAAGTAGAGAGTAAGTTGGGAGTTAATTTGGCGATGGTAGAGCGAATCGATGAGAATGGCAACACCCACGCGAGTGTCCCTGAGCACGACCAGATTCTCGAGGAAGGGGACAGGGTCTACCTGTTCCTCGAAATCGATGACTTGGGGAAGGTCGAGAAGTCTCTAGGGAGCTAGACATGCGCTGGGACGTTGTAGGACTGGTTCTGGGGTGGACGATCCGCCTAGTCGCTGTCCCCTTGGCGGTAGTCGCCTTATACAGCTGTTACCAAGAGGGATTGGGGATGGGTCTGAGGACGTTCCTCGCTCCCTTGGTCCTAGCTGTTCTTCTAGGCCAATCACTCGTCTCCCTCTCGAAGGATGCAGACGCCTCAACCAGAGTGAGGGATCGGGAGGCGTTCGCCTCAGTGGCTCTTGGGTGGATCCCAGTGGTTGCGGTTGGCGCCCTGCCATTCTGGCTTGGTGGAATGTTCTATGGGCCATTCGAGTACATGGACGGCACTGCATCCCACTCCGATGTATTGACGGGCTTGCTCCACTCATGGTTCGAATCCATGTCGGGCTTCACTACCACTGGTGCGACTGTAATTGACCACACTACCAGCCCGATGTGCCTCGAGGGTGCCGAGCAAGACTGTATCCGCAGCCAGAGAAGGAGCCTCATACTATGGAGATCCCTCTCTCAGTGGCTTGGTGGCATGGGAGTCATCATGCTCGGTTTGCTCATTCTCTCTAGATCATTGGGTGGGGGGATGGCCCTAGCAAGGGCGGAGTTGACTGGCCCCTCCGTCTCTCAGCTGGGGATAAGTCTGGAAAGCACCGCTAGGCG
>JAYZLU010000025.1:0-4499 GCA_036153975.1 Thermoplasmatota archaeon
TCGAGTTGATCGCTCTGCCACAGAACGCTGACGATGTCCGTACTCGAAGTTGCCAATGGGTTGCACAGAAGGCCGCTTCCATTGTCTGGCAATTCAAAGCATGAGACGTCCCAGTCCCCCGACCCAGTCGCATCGAAATTCACCAGCACCGAGGAGTCGGTGGAGAAGCCATCCTGTGGGGAGGAGATGATTGCATGAGGGGCGGAATTTGAGACGGAAATCTGAGTTGAGATGGAGTTCCACTGTCCTGCGTGCTCTCCAAGGATATCTGAAGCGTAGAACGTGATTTCGTGAATCCCCTTCGAGAGAGTACCGGTGAATCCTATTGGAACGGGTGATGAGCCAGACGCCAACAGGCCATCGATTGACGAGTGGAACTCGAATTTGACTGGATCCCCCTCGGGGTCCACTGTCGCAGAACCATCAAGGCTAATCCAGTCTGCGGAAGTCTGCCCGTTCCTCTGAATCTCCCACACCGGATTGGGCAGCTCATTGTAAAGGACGATGTCGAAGGCCCAGTAAACAGTGTTCAATCCGTCATAGGCGAATATCTTGACCTCGAAACTATCCTGGGGTGACCCGATGAAGTTTCTCACTATCTCCATGGGGCAACTCGGGTTGTTCATATCGATATCCACAGACTCGAACTCTGCTTCGACCCAGCACCACAGCGGCCCTTCGACATCGTAGGTTCCCTCCAATGAGATGGTAACAGACGCAGTCTGGCCGAGATACAAGATTCCCCAAGCCTCGACTTGCGGCTCCACCACTTGGACCGATAGCACTGGGGGGAGGTTCACCAGGGTGATTGTCCGGGTTTCATTTACGCAATTTCCCGCTTCGTCACAGAGGGTCGCGGTAATCTGATGGGCCCCATCGGAAAGGCACACTTCGCCTATGTTGGCGACGAAGTAGGAGCCGTTTCCGCTACCATTCGTCGCACATGAGGATAGGTCTCCGTCGATGCTGCTGGTCCAGGTGTAGGTCAGGGCATCGAGATCCAGGTCGAAGCTATTGTTGGCGGAGAATTCGATCTCGGAGCCTGACGAGACTTCAAGCTCGTCAATCGGGAGGTCCCAGACCAGGAACGGGGGCTGCGGGGATAATTCCAGCCTGCAGTACGCCCTCTTGTCATCGTCGATGGCTATCGAAGACGTGTAATTCGTTTCACCGTCATAAGTGCAAGAGACATTGGCGTAATTTTGTGGGCCCCACCCCACAGAGGGGAGCCAGCGCAGCCCTACGAACGGGCCAAGGATCTCGAATCCGGAGAAGGGGAGGGTGGTGGAGTAGTTGTCCTCGTACAGGTCGAAGGAAATGTCAGTCTGGGCCATTGGGATGTTCAATAGGTTCTGATTGATCGCGAAGACCTTCAAGAAATAGCTCAGGTCGAGGATGTTGTTCGATCCGTTCGAAGTTGGAGTGCCTATGGAAGATGATGAAATCCAGCGTATCCAACTGTCCCCGAGCATCGAGAAAGAGTCGGTTAAATTGGCTCCAGCGACGAACCACGAGTCGGTGAAGTTGACGAAGCTCGACGAGACTGACGGGCGTGCCGTGCAGGCGAATCCGACGTTGGTGGCAAGAAGCTCCGTGTGCTCGCGCAGATCCAGGCAGCCGGTCGACGATCCGCTCTGGATGACGCTGTCGTTGAGGTAGGAGGTCAGAGAGCCCTCGGCACCCCATGACATGCCGAGGTTGTCCCCATTGAGGTCGAGCAGGCTGATCTTGGCATCCGTCTCTTCGAGCTCGATCGCGAACGTGCTCGAGTTGGAGACGATCTTCATGTCGCTGATCACCACATGGCCGTTTTGACTCAGCCCGCTGTTGTCGACCCCCAACCCAATCCCACTGGTCGGGTCCCTGACCTCGGTGTGCAACAGCTGCAGATCTATCGAGTCTTCAACCAAATAGCCGACTTGGTCCCCATCTGACGTGCAAGAAAAACAAGTTACGTTTTTTCCGCTGCTCTCGACGTAATTCGACTCCTTGAACCAAATTCCAGCCCCGTCGTTCCCAGAGGTGGACACGAAGGAAAGTTCTACGTTCCCGGAGTCGATCACTGAGACTCCGTGCCCACCGTTGCCAGTGCTAATCACTCCCGATAGATCTGGGGGGAACTCCTTGGTGAACAGCCCAGTACCGCCCGAGCCGATGATCTGCCAGCCCGAACCGGTCAGGCCCCCCTTCGTGAGGTGCGCCCCTACCCCGCTAGAATTCACGATTTTCAACCCGATTATCTGCGGGGGCCCCGACGATGTCCAGGATGCGCTCCTGATTGCCAGGCTGGCCCTCTCCCAAGGTTGAGCCAGCGTGGATGGGTTTCCGTTGTTGTTGAGCGTCAGATTGGTGATTTTCGTGGAGGAGTCTATCATATAGAAACGAGAGGGGACTGGGTTGTCCTCGATCAGGTTCTGGCCAGTGAGACGGACGGAGCTGGTATTCACATCCATCGCGTGCATGCCGAGACCCGGCGTCTTGGCCCCGGGTCCGCCAGTTCCACGGATTACCAGGTCCTCGAAGACGGCCTGGGTGTTGTGGAGATTGGAGATGTCGGACTTGTCGTAGTAGCGATCCACGCTGACGCCTCGGTACATCGAGTCCTCGATGGTGGCTCTCACGAATGTGGGGCGGGTGGTCATTTCCTCCGATATATGACGTACGAAAATGCCCGTGTCTGAAGTTTTAACGATGATGTCCTCGAGCAGTGGAATACTGTCCTCCACCCACACGCCCGCAGCTGCGGCTAGAGTGGCTCCCGACACGTTCTCCACCACGATTCCCCTCACAATCCCACCGCTCGATCCCCAGAAATTCAAACCACGAGTCATCAGATTGGTAATGCTGGCGTTGGTCAAGACCACAGTGCTCTGGTAGCCGATGCTGACGCCGAATCCATACCGGTAGCTAAGGGTGGTCCCGTGCAGGTCCTGACCGCCTCCATCGATCACGAGATCGGTGATCACAGGTGAGGCGTAATCGAACAGGTCGATCCCAACCCGATCGGCGTTCAGGATGGTGAGGTTGGAAATTTTCGGGTCTGATCCGTAGATCGTGATCCCGTAAACCGATTCGGTGATCGTCAGGTTGTCGATCGAGGACCCGAAACCATGGCTTGTGGAGTTGAACTGGATTCCATCGTGGTCGCCTCCAGAGCTGTCGACTTCGAGGGTCACGGGGTCCGAGGCCGTGCCCTCGACCGCCAAGCGCCCCTCGACGTAGAGTCGCGAGCCGTCGCTGATTCGGACGGTGGTTCCCGCGATAATCTGCAGGACCTGCCCGTTCCCTACCGTGTAATCGTCGATCTCCACGACGCCGGACCACACCGTCGTCGACTTGGATTGGGATTGGGCGGACGCAGCGGCCAGCAGGGGGGCGCACAGCATCAGCAGGACCAGCAGGGCGGCCCGTTCCTTCAGGAGGGGGGATTGGACATGCACGAGTTCTCGGCTCACCGCATCTTTGTTATCCCTTGGGATGGATTGAGTGAGAAAAACACAGGACTCATAAACAGGCAGAAGACGGGGTCGCTCCGATGGCCTCGGGGACCAAGGTGGCGTGGGTCTTAATCGAAGTTGACCCCGGGATGGAAAGGGAAGTCTACCAGCAGCTCTTGGAGCTCGAGAACATCACGGAGACGCACATAGTCTTCGGACCGAAGGACATCGTGGTGAAAATCGAGTTCCTATCGGAGCGTGAGATGACCGAGACCCTGATTGGGAAGATGAGGATGGTAAGCGGAATCAAGGACACTACCACGATGATAGCCTTGGAGGTGTGATGAATGGCCGTCGGGTTCCTGTTAGTCACCACCGAACCTGGCCGCGAGGAGGAGGTCCGGGCCAGGATCTCCGAACTGCCCGCTTGTACGGGGACTTGGATATGCTTTGGCGCATTCGACCTTTTCGTGAAGCTAGAGGACGAAGAGGACGAGCTTACCCGCTGCATCGTTCAGGACATCCGCCAGCAACTGGACGGGATTAGGGACACGACCACCCTGATTGGCGCCGAGATCTGAGCTGCTAGAGCGCCTTGGAAAGGCGCCCAAGCAGTTCCTTTGCCGCGTTGTTGCACTCCGCCGACCTGAATCTCCCAATCGCCTCCCGCCAATGGGAGAGGCGGCTCTCGGGCTCGAGGGTGCCCCTCCAGAACCACCACTGAGCCGTCAAACGCCTGTAGGCAGGTACGTCGTCGCGCAGGGCCTCCGGAGATAGCTTCGAGTGGGCCTCGCGGAGCCAGTTCGGCGGGTCGGGACCGCACGCCTCCAGTGCGATGTGGATGGTGCGGAGGGCTTCAAGCGGGTCGCTGGACGCCTCGATGTGGCCGTGGGCAGCCTCCAGGGCGTCGTTGGAGGGCTTGCCCTCCGTTCTCACCGCTAGCCTCGCGCGCAGGTCCAGGGCAGCTAGGCGGGGGTCCTCCGAGCCGAGCCTCGACTCGAGGGCACTGCGGGTGAAGGCCGCGGCAGACAGGTCTCCGGTGTCCGAGGCGATGGAGTGACG
>JAYZLU010000026.1:0-5912 GCA_036153975.1 Thermoplasmatota archaeon
GTTGAGTGCCTCTTCGAGGTTCTTTGGGCTAATGGGATTCGAGCCCGAGCCATCATCGAGGACGATGACGGCTTGGTTTCGCTTGAGTCCATCGAGGAATGGGGACCAGTTCTTCACCTCATCTGGCGCCTCCAAGGAGGCATTTCCCTTTCCTACCGAGGCATCGTCGGACTTTGCTTCCTCGGTTTTAATCCTGGAGACAATCCTGGAGGCGGTCTCTTTCTGGTTCAGGCACTTCGTAACCACCTTGCCTTCGAGGTGCTCGACCTCGCGGCTCCGTGGTGCAAGCGCGACGTGGGTCAGAGACTTGCCGAGCTTGCCTTCAATCTCCAAGAGGAGGAGGCGCCCGCCCCTGTCACCGTCCATGAACGCGGTTACCACCTTCTTGCTAGCGGCTAGCTCGACCAGTTCGGGCTTGATTCCTGAGCCCATGGTCGCAATTGCGGTCTTGATCCCGTACTTCAGCAGGTTCCGGACATCGTTGCGACCTTCGACAATGATTAGCGAGTCGGACGCTTGGACGTTAGGACCCGCGGTCATCTCGGCGAACTCGATCTCGGTGTCCAGGGTGAGCACGGCCTTGACCTCGTCGATGATGTTCCTCGACTCGTCAGTACCCGAGTTCACGATAGCGAGGAGCAGTTCCTTGGCGCGGTCGATAATGTGGTCCCTCTTGGCAGATTGAATATTCTCGATCTCCGTGACCTTCATCGTGGCCTTGCTGTTGCCGACCCTGTCTATTGTCTCCAAGGCGGCTCCGATGACGGCGGTGCTCACCTGATCCAAGGACGAGGGGAGGGCGATTCGTCCCTGCGACCTTCCTTTGTTGTTATTCAGGTTGACATCGACGTGTCCGATGCGCGCCGTTTGTTGCAACTTCCTGAGTTGCAAGCCCTCCCCAAGGAGTCCCTCGGTCTGGCCGAAGATCGCTCCGATGACGTCTTTTCTGGCTACGGTGCCTTCTGCTCGAATGGTTGCGTGTATGACATATTTTCCTTCACTCATGTTTTCTATTCTCCTTGCCGCCCGGCCCCAAACCGGGGCCTTGCCCCCGTTTTTCGCCAATCTGGCGGGGGGGTTCGGATGGGCGCAGGGCGCCCGCGAGTAGAGCTGAGAAGCAGTCCTGCGGAGGCAAGGGGGCTTCATGAAGCCTCCTGTCGCAATTTTAGCCGGATTTGCAGGGCCCCCATCGACCCAGTCGTTAAGTCATGCGGCTTTCATCGGACGGTGTGGAAGGGGTCGAGTCCAATCGAAGGAAAGTCTTCTGGAACGCCACAAGGCTTGCACTCCGGGACGGTCAGTTGTCCAATGGTGAAAAGAGGGTGCTGGTCAAGCTGGCTCACGCCATGAAACTAGAGGACGACGAGCCGGAGATGATCTACGACGCCGTAATGGAGGGCAAGGAACCTCGGGGTGGTGAGGCTCTGGACAAGCTGGAAATGAGGCTGGTGTACGGGCAAGTGCTCGAGGCCATGCTAATCCACACTGACAGATCGGACGACGTTTTAGCCCAGATTGCGTTCCTCAGGAGCATGTTCGGCATTGACGAGTCCGAACACAGAGCGATAGCACGGAGCCTAGACCGTCAACTGGAGGACATTGTTCATCGCACGTTCATCGAGGAGTTTCGTATGAGGCTGAAGGACTCCGTTGACAGGATGGGGGATATATTCGACAACATCAATATCCTCGCGAGGAAAGAACAGGGATGATGGGTCGCACAGCACATCTTGATGAATTCCTCGAACGGCAGTCTGGTGGTGTGCATCGCTCCCACAGGAGGCTTGCAAATGTGGTTCGCGAGGCATATCCCATCGGCGTGCCCGCGATGATCATGAAGTCCAGCACTGACAGACTGGGGGCCTCAGCGGGATACGCATTCCACCTAGGGACCCCTGACGAACTGCTGAGGCGCATTGCCTCATGGCTCATAACCGAGGCAGGCGAGCAGCAGGATGTCCTGCTCAAGTTGATTGGCGGGCTCTGGGAGAGGCATGGGAGGGAGGACGTGGCGCTGGCAGCGCTGCTACTAGCTAACATCGATCACACCCTTCTAGGAATCGATCCCTGGAGTACCCTCGCCACATCGGTGGGCCCGAGAGAGCCAGCAGAGGCGCTGCTGCTCAGCATCGAGGAGCTCCTCAGAGCGGGAAAACCAATGCCTAGTGAAGGAGTGCTTGCATCTTGGTGTGGGGGTAGGCTCGTCGAAGCCCACTTGGCGCTCATCACGGTTTACGTCGGGACTGTCAGAGGGGCAATGGCTAGCCATGACGTGATTATGTTGTTGTCAGGGGTCCAAGTTCCGGACGGCGACTCGCTCCTAGGTAGGATAAAGGACAAAGTTGTGACTAGAGAGCCGCAGGACTGATGCGTCACCGACCGCTCTCGCAGTCATGGCCGAACGCCTGCTGCCATCCGATGACCCGGTTTCCGAGGAGGTTCTTGAGTGGACGATCAAGCGAGATGCGCAGGACATCTCACAGCTGATGGGATGGCTCGCGGGGACTTCGACTCGCAAGGACCGGCAGATTCTGATTCACAGGGCACTCGATCTCATGGAGGAGATTCAGCACGCACTCAGGCGATTGGACGACCTGAGGTGACAGGGTGCGTTCCCTGTTACTCGCCGGAGGTCGATCCTCAAGGATGGGTGAGGACAAAGCACTCGTCAAAATCGATGGCGAAGCCATGATTGCGAGAGTGGCGAGGGTTCTCGCGGAGGCTGGCAGGGAGCCTATCAGAATCGCTGTTGCAAGGCCCGAAGATGTTGATAGGTACGGAACTGTGATTGGTGAGGAGCTACAAGTCGAGTGGGTCTTGGATGGAAATATCCACGCGGGCCCAATCGATGCTCTGGTCGAAGCTTTGGAGGACCCACAATGCGAGGAGCTTGAAACCATGCAACTAGCCCCCGTAGACGTGCCTTGGATCTCCGCCGGGCTGTTCTGGTCGCTGGAGGAGGGACTCGGTGAACTGGACGCATTAATCATGCCTCATGACGGGGAGAGGTCGCACCCCCTATTGGCACTGATTCGACCGCAGCGAATCCTCAAAATGATTGGTGATGGCGACCGGAGGCCACTTCACGTCCAGTTCTCGGAGGCACAACACTCCGTGCTTGTGGAGAATTCTCAAGTGCTACGGAACGTCAACCATCCAGAGGACCTAGAGCGAGACCTGTCCTGAGCATAGCCGGTCGAGAGTCTCCGGGTAGAGTACGTGCTCGGCCCTCTTGACGCGCTCCTGCAGGGCCTCCTCGTCGTCACCGGGTAGCACCTTCACCTGCCTCTGTGCGAGAATCGGTCCCGAATCGACGCGCTCGTCGACTAGGTGTACCGTGCACCCGGTTACGCTGGCCCCAGCTGCTAGGGCGTCCCGGTGCGCATGTGCACCTGGAAAGTCCGGAAGCAAAGAGGGGTGGATGTTGACCAGACGCCCCTTCCAGAGTGACACGAACCAGGGGGTGAGGATGCGCATGTAGCCACTCAGCACTACGAGTTCGACATCCGCGGCGACCAGCTCGTTGTGTACCAAATGCTCGTGGGCTATGCGTCGCTCGGGCTTGTTAATCTCCATGGGCAATGGGACACTGACGGATCTAACGCCGTGTCTGCTACCGTGCTCCAAACCGCCCGCGTGCGGACTGGTAGCGAGTACGAGGGTGGTTCGGTGGCAGCGCGGCTGGTCATGCTGGTAGTTCAGCAGGGCCTCAAGGCCAGAACCACCTCCCGAAATCAAGACCGCGAGGCGGATGGGGTCCTCGGCAGTGGCTGCTCGTGGCAATACGTAACCCAAGCTCATGGCACGTTGAGGGGCAGGGTGCGCTTGAGGGTTCGGCACGAACATTTTCGTAGAGAGGGTCGAGAGGTGGGTGCATCTGGCCTTATACATATGATGTGGCGGCAACACACTGGAGGGTCAGCTGTGGATAGGCTGCAGACCGTCGATGAGATCGTCGAACACTATTGCGTGGCGAGTACTCCTAGCAAGAGCAGGCTGTACGTCGGCCTCGGAACGCTCTTCCTCGCGTTCGCGGTTATCGGCATCTGGATTCCCGGTTGGCCTACCGTCTCCTGGGCGGTCCCGGCTGCCTTTCTGTTCTCACTCTCCAGCGAGAAGATGTTTCGCAAGACGCTGACAAATCCCTACTTCGGGGCCGCGATGTTAGAGTACTACGCCTCTGGCAAAACCATTCCTAAGCACGCCAAGTACGTCACCGTCGGATTCATCACCTTGATGGCGTCTCTCTCGGCTTACTTCGTATGGTACGTATCAACGCGAGGGGAGGGAGTGCTGACTGATCCTGCGACGTGGAATGGGGCAGATCCTGGATTCGGTGCTGGAACAATCATCCTAGTAGGGATTATTGGAATGTGGTACGTCGGCTTCAAGGTCCCGACTCGCAAGTGATCCAGCCCTTGGGGGATGGGGTCGTTGCACTGAAACACTTTTGCTATATTACTTGACGCATTGTATGAGGGATGGCATGGAATTCGACACGACAATAGTGAGAGGACGCAGTGAACCCGACCCCACCACGGGGGCAATCATTCCTCCTCTGTATCAGACTGCAACCTATGTTTTGGAAGAAGTGGGTCGGGACAAGGGCTTCGATTACACCAGATCCTCCAACCCGACCCGCCAGGTGTTGGAGGAGCATCTTGCCGCCATTGAAGGGGGCAGCTACGGAGTGGCCTTCTCCAGTGGGATGGCAAGTGTGGACAGTTGCCTGAAACTGCTCGGATCCGGTGACCACGTCATTTGCTCGGATGATGTCTATGGCGGCACTTCGCGCCATTTCAATCGACTGTTGGTGAATTATAACATGCATTTCTCGTATGTGGACTCCCAGGACGCGACGAACGTGGAAGCAGCCATCAGGCCCGAGACGAAGATGATCTGGATCGAGACGCCCACCAACCCGTTGCTCAGAATCACCGATCTGGATGCAGTCGGCAAAATCGCCAAGGAGCACGATCTACTGTATGTGGTTGATTCGACCTTCGCCACTCCGGTCTTCCTCAAACCTCTCGAGTATGGCGTTGACATAGTCCTGCACAGCACCACGAAGTATCTCAGTGGGCACAACCAACTAATCGGCGGCGCGGTCATTACCAACCGCGATGATCTCTACGAGAGGCTGAAGTTCATCCAGAAGACCGTGGGGGCCGTTCCTGGCCCGTTCGACTGCTGGCTCACAATTCTCGGTCTCAAGACGCTGCATCTGAGGATGCAGCGCCACTGGGAGAATGCTGAGAAGGTGGCTGCTTATCTAGAGGGGCACGCCAAGGTAGCGAATGTGACGTATCCCGGACTGGCCTCCCATCCGGGCCATCAGATTGCAGTCGAGCAGATGAGCGGGTACAGCGGAATGATTTCCTTCGAGCTGAAGGGTGGTTTGAAATCAGGAAAGGCGCTGATGAATTCCGTGGAGTTGTGTCTGCTGGCTGAGAGTCTGGGTTCGGTGGAGACGATGATTACCCACCCGGCCACCATGACCCATGCAGAGGTTCCTCAAGAAGAGAGGCTGGCTCGCGGCTTCTCCGACGGACTGGTACGCCTGTCTGTCGGAGTCGAGGACCCGGATGACATAATCGCTGATCTGGAACAGGCCTTCAAGAGTGCCTGAGCGATTCACTCCCAGTCCTTCGGGTCCCATCCGTTTTCCAACAACCACTCGTCGTCATAGAATTTGGAGAGGTATGGATTACCCCCATCCGGGAGGATGACCACAATCATCGCTGCCTCGCCAGCCGAATCGGCCCGCTCGGCGATGTCGAGGGCCACCTTGATCGCCCCGCCACATGAGCCCCCACAGAACATTCCCTCGCGCTTAGCCAACGCCCTAGCCCAGCGGAAGCACGTGCCGTCATCGACCTGGTGTATTTCGTCGATTAGAGAGAAATCGGTGG
>JAYZLU010000027.1:0-2501 GCA_036153975.1 Thermoplasmatota archaeon
GTCAGATCCTCGTCCTCGGACATCACAGCATCCCCTTGGTGAGGACGTCACGGTCACCGTGGTAGAACTCCACGTCGTCCTCGTCGAACTCCTTGTCCCCTACAGAACCCTCTGCGGGAGTGAGCGCTATCACTGCCCCGCCCGAACCATGCAGGGCCTCGTAGGCTAGCACCTCGCCGGTGTAGTTGTTGTGCTGTCCCATCGTCGCAGCCATCCACCACGCCGGCTTGTATGCGACCACCTTCTGCACCCGGATCTGCCCGTGGATCTCACGCGAGAGCTGGCTCAGGTCCTCAAGCCTGCCATCCGCGAAGAACTCGAGGATCTTGCGGTTCCATTCGTCGTCCTTGGCGCTGTGGATCCGGTCGTCGGTCGGGTCGATGTGCTCGGTGAACATGCGGTTGGAGAGGCTTGAGACGACAACCACAACCGCCTTCTTGCCCTGCGCGGCCAGAGCATCGCGCGCTGCCTTGCCAAGCACGATGGTCTCGGCGCGGTTGGAGTACATGTTGCTCGAGACGATGCAGGCCGGCAGTCTGTTGTCGGGATTCAGCAGCTGCAGCGCCACCACCGAACCGGTGTCGATGGGGAATCCGTCGTAGGCCACAGTCCTCGCATGCAGGCCTCGCTTCTCGCAGGCCTCTCGGTAGCCATTGGCGTAATCGACGTCCATCCGAAACGTGTAGGGCATGCTACCAAGGTAGTGGAAGTCATCGTCAACGTGGACCCAAGTAGGTTCCGGATGGGCCTGAATCTGGTGCCCCACGATGCTGGGCCAGGTAGTCGAGTACACGAGAATGATGTCGGCGTCGCTGTCCTCGATCCTCTGGCGGCAAGTCTCGTACGCATCGCGCAGATTAGAGTACCCCTCGTTCGCCTCCGGGCTGAGCAGCGGCTGCGGGTGCGGCGGGCAGTAGACGCCGAACAGGATCTCCGCCTCTTCGCTCATCCAGCCACCTCAGAGCACTATCTCTCGGGAGGCCGAATCGGGGTCCCAAGCCGCAATCAGATTCCCTGTCCCTATGACTGACTGGTAGCCGTAGATCTCCGCTGGGTAGTCGGGGTGCCCCATCGCTGCCATCATCCAAGTCAGGCCACCACCCTCTGTTTCGGCCATCGTCTGCTCGGTGAACTCGGGCATGATGCCGATGACCTCGCGCATCTTGCCCTCGCGCATCAGGTCGACGAGCTTCATGTCCCAGACGTACTGGCTGTGATTGTAGATGTGCTCGCGACTCATGTCTTCTGGCAGCGGCGACTCAGTGACGAAGTGCCTGTGAGAGAGGCTGTGGCTGCTGATTAGCACGACCCTCTTGCCACTGTCCTCTATTGCCTTGGCACAGGCCTCTCCAAGGGCGCCTGCTTGCTCATTCATGACCTCCGCCGAGTAGTAGTGCGTGTTGCGGTTGCTGCTGATGGTGACCAGCGGCTTGTCCCAGTCGGGGTTCAGCATATGGCAAGAGGTGATCGTGCCGTAATCCACGCGAAAGTCCTGGTTTTGCATCATCTTCGTGATGATTCCTGCCTCACAGGCAGCATCGTGCATCGCCTCGGCTAACTCGACGTCCACGGTGATGTCGTAGTTGTAGCGGAACAGGTTGGGGAAAATCGGGTCGACGGACTTCGATTGGAAGCGTGGCAGACCGAGGAAGTGGGTGCCGATGTAGGTCTGCCAATGAGGAGTGAAAATAACCATCGCGTCGTAGTCGATGGACTTGAGCTTGCGAGCCAGTCGGCGGTATCCCCAGCGCAAAGTCTCCCAACCTCCCTCGGCGAACGCCTCGTTCTGCTCCGGGTTCTCGGCATACACGACATGGGGTGGGTGCGGAGCAAGGCATCCCAGCACTATCTCTCCCTTCGCCATGGCTCTCCGAGCCCCTGCCCGCACATGAACTGCTCGTCAGCCTCGTTCGCAGCGTTGATGGGGCGGGCACGCCGCCGCAACGCCGTGAAGTGGGACAGTCCCCCCCTATGGCCCGTCGCAGCCCCGAGCCTCCTCGGTTTCATTACGGCCTGCCTGCCTTATCTAACCAAGATACCCAACTTCCCAGAGGGCTCCCTACTGGCTCCGTTCGGAGTGGTCGCGTTCGCATCACTCGCACTGCTGCTCACACCAGACGAGATTGGCAGCAAATCCGAGCTGATTGCCGGCACTTGGGTTGCGATGCTGGTTGCGTTCCTGCCTCAATTGGTGTTCTACGTCTGGTTCATCCCGGTAATCCTGTTCTGGCTGGCCCAGTCCATCTACCTGTGGAAGAGTGACTATCCGGCCTTCCGAATCGGGATTTGGATTGGCTTTGGTGCAGTATCGGGACTCTACCTAGGTGGATTCTTCGCCCATTACTTCCTGTGAGTCGCGTCTCAATTCCCCTAGCACCCAGCCGATGATTGCGAACGACGGCACCGAGCACAGCAAGGCCGACCATATCAGCGCGTCGTCCACGTAGTCAATCGAAACCCTGACCTCCCCGACACCGGAGTTTCCCTGGTGGCTGACTAGC